>NZ_KV790802.1:0-24689 GCF_001807735.1 Neisseria sp. HMSC31F04
AATTTGGGCAAAAGCTGCCGCCGCCTTACACAGGATGGCGAAAACGGCGGCAAAGATGTAACCCGCCTGGGGGGTAAGGCGGGCGGCGGACAGGGCGAGTGAGATACCGGGAGGCATGGTCGGCTTTCTGAATGGAATCGCGGTATTATAACCTTGGCCGTGCGGGTTTGCCTCAGTAGGAAGGCAGTCGTTATATAATGCGGCGTGTGCAAAGCGTTTTGAAAGGAGAATGTGATGACTTTTGCTTATTGGTGTATTTTTGCGGCCATGCTGATGCCGTTGGGCTGTGCGTTTTATGCGAAGAAAAGCGCGGGTTTTGTTTTTACTCGGGATAACGGTAATCCAAGGGCGTTTTTGGAAAAGGCGGAAGGTGCGGCCGCACGCGCCGATGCCGCGCAGCAGAATTGTTTCGAGGCGTTTTCCCCGTTTGCCGCCGCCGTGATTGTCGCCCATGCCACCGGCAATGCCGCACAGTCGGTAATCAATATTTGGGCGGGGTTGTTTGTTTTGTTCCGCCTGTTGTTTATCTTCTGCTACATTGCCGACGAACCGCGCTTGCGCTCGATGATGTGGAGTGCCGGATTTGTCTGCATTATCGCGCTGTTTGTCGCTGCGGTATAAGACAGGGATAGATACGGAAGGCCGTCTGAAAGTGGATTTTCAGACGGCCTTTGTGATGTTTCGGGTTTGGAGGGACGGTTATTTGCTCAGATTGTTCAACTCGGTATCAGCCTGTTCGACGGCGTTTTCCAAGCCGGAAATTCGTTCCAGATATTTGGCGTAGTTGCGTTCGTTGCCGTAGCGCACTTTCCGGCCTTCTTCCAAGGCCTGTTTGGCGTTTTGCAGGCGTTGTTGCGCAGCGGCGATTTGTTCGTTGTTGATGCCGCCCGCTACGGTTTGCCCGCCTGAAGCAGATGAGCCTTCATAAGCAGTTTGCCGGGGCGTGTATGTGGTGCTGTCGGAGGAAGGCTTGACAGAGGAGTATACGGACGGACGGCCAAGGTCGCTTGTTTGGCAGTTTTTGCCGCGAGGGTCTTGGGTGTAAGTTGTGCGTCCCGATGCGTCTTTACAGGCGTAAACCGCGGCCTGCGCGGGCAGCATCGCAGCCAACAGCAGGGCGGCCAAGGTAATGTGTTTCATACGGTTTCCTTTCGTTGTGTCGGTTAAAACCAAAAATACCAAACCAGCAGCAAAATCAGGCAGGTAATCAGGTTGGCGGCAACAATCGCCCGCCATTGCCTTTTGCGGGGCGGTGTGATTTTTAGGCCGTTACGGCCGCGGCGGACATAAAAAAACGGGGACAGCAGCACAGACACTGCCGACAGCAGGATGATGACCGCATAGTAGATTTTTTCCGCCGGCATGGTGAGGCCGTTTCTGTTTCGGTTTTGGGACGGGTAAATTATATAGCGAATGGCGCGGCTTTCCCACAGGCATGAAAAAACTGCCGGTCAGACCGGCAGTTTGTAGGGTTTTGCGGTTTGGTCGAAATTACAGCAGGTGGGCGATGCCGGCTTTTTCTTCTTCCAATTCTTTCAAGGTGGCATCGATGCGCTCACGGCTGAAATCGTCGATTTCCAAGCCTTCCACCAGTTTGTATTCGCCGTTTTCGCAGGTTACGGGGAAGCCGAACATTGTGTCTTTCGGAATGCCGTAAGAGCCATCGGACGGAATACCCATGGTTACCCATTTGCCGTTGGTGCCCAGCACCCAGTCACGGATGTGGTCAATGGCGGCATTGGCGGCAGATGCGGCGGAAGACAGGCCGCGCGCTTCGATAATGGCCGCGCCGCGTTTGCCGACTGTAGGCAGGAAGGTGTTGGCGTTCCAGTCTTGGTCGTTAATCATGTCTTTCACGCTTTCACCGTTGATGGTGGCGAAGCGGTAATCGGCATACATCGTGGGCGAGTGGTTACCCCAAACGCACAGTTTTTCGATTTGCGAAACGGGTTTGCCGGTTTTTTCGGCCACTTGGCTCAATGCGCGGTTGTGGTCGAGGCGCAGCATGGCGGTAAAGTTTTTGGACGGCAGGTCGGGGGCGGATTTCATGGCGATGTAGGCATTGGTATTGGCAGGGTTGCCCACAACCAGCACTTTGACGTTACGGTCGGCCACTTTGTTTAGTGCCGCGCCTTGGACGGTAAAGATAGCGGCATTAGCCTGCAACAGGTCGGCACGTTCCATGCCTTTGCTGCGCGGACGGGAGCCGACCAGAATGGTGATTTGCGCATCTTTAAAGGCGACTTCGGGGTCGTCGGTGGTAAACATATCGGCCAAGAGCGGGAAGGCGCAGTCTTGCAGTTCCATCATCACGCCTTTAACGGCATTTTGAGCCTGAGGCAAATCCAACAGCTGCAGGATAACGGGTTGGTCTTTGCCCAGCATTTCACCGCTGGCAATACGGAACAGCAGGGCATAACCGATTTGGCCGGCAGCACCGGTTACGGCAACACGAACGGGTGATTTCATAACGGAAATTCTCCTCTTTCATAGATGAATGGGTTGAAAGGAAAGGCCGTATCGGCAAATAGAAATGCGTTATATACCGACGGGCATGACGTGAGTTTACTTGATGGGATAATGTTTAATCAAGATGTGTAAAGAAGAAAACAGCGAATCTGTAGTTTTGTGTAGTTTGATTACGGGTAGGCTGTAAAACGAAATTCTGTCTCAATATGCCAGACAGGATTTAGTTTGGCAAAAAAGAGATGCAAGAAAACATATTTAATTGTAATAAATTGAATTTTATTGCGTAAATTTATTTTTATGGTGAGAGGCTCAGGGGAGAGGTGTAGGTTTTTGATTCTGTGGCCCGGATATTCTGTTTGGTTGATACTAGGTTGGAGTGTAACTGTATGTTAAATAAAGAAATATAAACTATTATGGTTGAAAACCGTTTTTATTTGTAATTTTGATGTAAAAACGGATTAAAAAAAATATCGAAAGGGCTATTCAACTTGCGGCAAACAGGGTAAATTATGGTCTAACGTAACTTGATGTAGCATCTGTTAAAAGTCGGATTGCATCATCAAGTTGCTTGGTTTTTGAGAGTTTGAAAAATATCGTTCATTTAAAGAGGAATTGAAATGCAGACGAAAAAACGACCTGTATTCCTGGATTTGCAGGTGTTGGTTCGACATTTGCCTGTTCCCGGGATTGTCTCCATTCTGCACCGTGCGAGCGGTGTTATCCTGTTCATCATGATTCCGGTTTTGTTGATGTTGTTGAACGGTTCGTTAAGCAGCGGCGAAGATTTCGAATCGTATAAAGCCGTGGCTGACAATCCGTTGGTCAAGCTGATACTGATTGGTGTTTTGTGGGCTTTCCTGCACCATCTGTGTGCGGGTATCCGTTTCTTGTTGCTGGATGCGCATCAAGGTTTGGAACTTCAAACTTGCCGTAAGACGGCTAAATTGGTTTTGATTATTTCCTTGTCGCTGACTTTGGTATTGGGAGTGGCATTATGGTAGACCGCAAATTGGCCGGAGCCCATTATGGCCTGAGAGACTGGGCGGCACAGCGTATTACGGCAGTTATCATGATTATTTATGCTGTTGTATTCTTCCTCTTCCTGCTCGGAATGGCGGGTGCGGAGGATTACTCGCAATGGCAGGCATTCTTCGGTAAAACTTGGGTTAAAGTGTTCACGCAAACTACGCTTATTGCTTTGCTTCTGCATGCGTGGGTCGGTATCCGCGATTTGTGGATGGACTATGTCAAGCCTTTCGGCCTGCGTTTGACACTGCACTGCGCCACTATTGTTTGGTTGGTGATGTGCGCAGTTTATTCGTTCAAAGTAATTTGGTAAGCATAGGAGTGAATTGATGAGCTTCCCTATCCGTAAATTTGATGCCGTCATTGTAGGCGGCGGCGGTGCCGGCTTGCGTGCGGCATTGCAACTTTCTAAAGCCGGTTTGAATACCGCCGTATTATCAAAGGTATTTCCGACCCGTTCGCATACGGTAGCGGCACAAGGCGGTATTTCCGCATCTCTCGGTAATGTGCAGGAAGACCGTTGGGATTGGCATATGTACGATACCGTGAAAGGTTCGGACTGGCTGGGCGATCAAGATGCGATCGAATTTATGTGCCGTGCTGCGCCTGAAGCAGTAATTGAATTGGAGCACATGGGCATGCCTTTCGACCGTGTGGAAAGCGGTAAAATTTATCAGCGTCCTTTCGGCGGTCATACTGCCGAGCACGGCAAGCGTGCCGTAGAACGTGCTTGTGCGGTTGCCGACCGTACAGGCCATGCAATGTTGCATACTTTGTATCAGCAGAATGTTCGGGCCAATACACAGTTTTTTGTTGAGTGGACTGCGCTGGATTTGATCCGTGATGAAAATGGTGATGTAGTAGGCGTAACTGTGATGGAAATGGAAACAGGCGATGTTTATATTTTCCATGCCAAAGCAGTGTTGTTTGCTACCGGAGGTGCCGGCCGTATTTACGCTTCTTCTACCAACGCCTTTATGAATACCGGTGATGGTTTGGGGATTTGTGCCCGTGCAGGCATTCCGTTGGAAGATATGGAGTTCTGGCAATTCCATCCGACCGGCGTGGCAGGTGCGGGGGTGTTGATTACCGAAGGTGTGCGTGGTGAGGGCGGCATCCTGTTGAATGCGGATGGCGAACGTTTTATGGAGCGTTATGCGCCGACTGTGAAAGACTTGGCTTCGCGCGACGTGGTTTCCCGTGCGATGGCGATGGAAATCTATGAAGGTCGCGGTTGCGGTAAAAATAAAGACCATGTGTTGTTGAAAATCGATCACATCGGTGCAGAAAAAATTATGGAAAAATTGCCGGGTATCCGCGAGATTTCCATCCAGTTTGCTGGTATTGATCCGATTAAAGACCCGATTCCCGTTGTGCCGACTACGCACTACATGATGGGCGGTATTCCGACCAACTATCACGGTGAGGTTGTCGTTCCTAAGGATGGAAACCCGGAAGTCCCTATCAAAGGCCTTTACGCAGCAGGTGAGTGTGCTTGTGCTTCCGTACACGGCGCGAACAGGCTGGGTACCAACTCGTTGCTTGACTTGGTGGTATTCGGTAAGTCAGCCGGTGACAGCATGATTGCTTACGTTAAAGAACAAGCTGACTGGAAACCTTTGCCGAAAGATGCGGGAATGTTTACAAAACAGCGTTTGGATCGTTTGAACGGTCAGGCTAACGGCGAAAAAGTAGATGCTTTGCGCACTGAATTGCAGCGTACTGTTCAGTTGCATGCAGGTGTGTTCCGTACCGATGCTATTTTGAAAGAAGGTGTGGATAAAGTTCTGAAACTGTATGAACGTGCAAAAAATACAGAAATCGGCGATAAGAGCATGGTGTGGAATACGGCGCGTATTGAAGCGTTGGAGTTGGATAACCTTATGGAGGTTGCCAAAGCGACCATGATTGCGGCAGAAGCACGCAAAGAATCCCGTGGTGCCCATGCTTCGGACGATCATCCGGATCGTGATGATGTCAATTGGATGAAACACTCCCTCTTTTATTCGGCCGACAACCGTTTGGATTACAAACCGGTTCATACCAAACCGCTTACAGTCGATTATATCGAACCGGCCAAGCGCGTTTACTAAAGGAATGCACACATGGAAAAAATACGTCTGCAAGTGTATCGCTACAATCCCGATGTGGATGCCAAGCCGTACATGAAAGATTACGAGTTGGAAATCGAACCAACGGATGTCAAATTGCTTGATGCGATTATCAAATTGAAAGCGCAAGACGACAGTTTGTCGTTCCGCCGCTCATGCCGTGAAGGTATCTGCGGTTCAGACGGCATGAACATCAATGGGAAAAACGGTTTGGCGTGTCTGGTCGATATCCGCAGCTTGACGCAACCCATTGTGTTGCGTCCGCTGCCCGGTCTGCCGGTTATACGTGACTTGATTGTTGATATGACCCAGTTCTTCAAGCAATATCATTCAATCAAGCCTTATGTGGTGAACGATACTCCGGTTGATCCTCGTAAAGAACGTTTGCAAAGCCAGGAAGAGCGTAAAGAGTTGGATGGCTTGTACGAATGCATTTTGTGCGCCTGTTGTTCGACTTCTTGCCCGTCGTTCTGGTGGAATCCCGACAAATTCGTCGGTCCTTCCGGTTTGCTGAATGCTTACCGTTTTATTGCCGATAGCCGCGACACGATTACCAATGAACGATTGGATAATTTAAATGATCCATACCGTCTGTTCCGTTGCCATACCATCATGAATTGTGTTGATGTATGTCCGAAACATTTGAATCCTACCCGTGCAATCGGAAAAATCAAAGAAATCATGTTGAAACGAGCAGTCTAGATATGATAGCTTTTGATGATGCAGCGAAACGGCGCATCCGTTTCCTGACACGCCGTGGGCTGCTTGAGCTCGATATCGTGCTCAAGCGGTTTATGGAAAAAGAATTCCAGCATCTTAGCGATGCTGAATTGTCGGTATTCGTTGAAATTTTGGATTTGCCGGATCAGGAGTTTTTGGCTCTGGTCAATCAGAAAGAAACAACAGACAATCCTCAGTTTGCATTGCTGCTGGATAAAATCAGACGAAGCTGAGCTATGGTAAGGCCGTCTGAAAATGCCACCTTGTATTTTTAGAAGAATAAAGGAGTAAGAGATGTCTCAGTCAATTAAAGTAGAAATCGCAGGTAAAGAACCTCTTGAACTGCCGGTATTGAAAGGTACTTTGGGCAACGAAGTGGTCGATATTCGCACCTTCACCAAAGGCAGCGGAATGTTTACTTTCGATCCGGGTTTTGTTTCGACAGCCAGTTGTGAATCAAAGATTACCTTTATCGACGGCGATAAAGGCTACCTCTATTATCGCGGGTATCCGATTGAGCAGCTTGCCGAACAAGGTGATTATTTGGAGACCTGTTATCTTTTGATTTATGGCGAACTGCCTAATGCTGAGCAAAAGGAAAAGTTTGTTAATACAGTCATGCACCACACTATGGTACATGAACAGTTGACATGGTTCTTCCGCGGCTTCCGCCGCGATGCGCATCCGATGGCAATGATGGTTGGCGTGGTTGGAGCTTTGTCCGCCTTCTATCAAGACAGCTTGGAAATTGCCGATCCCGAACACCGCAAAGTCGCCATTTACCGCCTGATTTCCAAAATCCCGACTATTGCGGCGATGTGTTACCGCTACTCCAACGGCCTGCCGTTCAATTATCCGAAGAACGACCTCTCTTACACGGCAAACTTTATGCACATGATGTTTGCAACGCCATGTGAAGAATACAAGCCCAATCCGGTATTGGTTCGCGCATTGGACAGAATCTTTATCTTGCACGCCGACCATGAGCAAAACGCTTCTACTTCTACTGTCCGCTTGGCAGGTTCTTCTGGAGCGAATCCCTTTGCCTGTATTGCAGCCGGTATCGCCAGCCTGTGGGGTCCTTCTCACGGTGGTGCGAACGAAGCTGTGTTAAATATGTTGGACGAAATCGGTGATGTATCCAAAGTTGCCGAATTCATGGAAGGGGTGAAAGCCAAGAAATACCGCCTGATGGGCTTCGGACACCGTGTGTACAAAAACATGGATCCGCGTGCCGCCATCATGAAGAAAACATGCGACGAAGTATTGCGCGAATTGGGTTTGGAAAACGATCCGAAATTCAAGCTGGCAATGGAATTGGAAAAAATCGCATTGAACGATCCATATTTCATTGAGAAAAAACTGTATCCGAATGTTGACTTCTATTCGGGCATCGTATTGTCCGCATTGGGTATCCCGGTTTCCATGTTTACCGTTATCTTCGCTTTGGCGCGCACAGTAGGTTGGATTTCCCACTGGCATGAGATGATTTCTGATCCGAATCAGAAAATCGGCCGTCCGCGTCAATTGTATACCGGTGCGCCGCGTCGAGACTATACTCCGGTAGACAAGCGGTAATCTGATATAAAACAAGGAAAGCGGGAGTCATCCTGCTTTCTTTTTTGCTGCGTGGTAGTCATAGAAAGGTATAACGAGTAAAATATTACCGTTATGCGAGTAATGTGTTTTAACGTGGTAAATTCAGTTTCCCAAATTAAATTTTCTCAAGCAGAAAAGGCCATTCCATGATGGATGAAAAACAAAACTTCTCTTATCTTTTCGGTTCAAACGCTCCATATATTGAGGAGTTGTATGAAGAATTTCTGAACAATCCCGATTCGGTGGAAGAATATTGGAGGCAATATTTTTCCGAACTGGCTGCTCAGCCCGGCTTTGCAGAACGTGATGTGGCTCACCGCCCCATTCAGGAATCTTTTGTCAAGTTGGCAAAATCCCGTCCGATTGCAGTGGGTACTGTTGACGAAAATATGCTGAAAAAACAAGTGGGTGTTTTGCGCTTGATTTCCGCTTACCGCATTCAGGGTGTCGGTGCGGCGCAGCTGGACCCCTTGAAACGTAAACCGCCTATCCATATCGAAGGTTTGGATCCTAAATTCCACGGCCTTTCTGATGAGGATATGGCGGTTAAATTCAATGTAGGCCCTGGAGATTTCGGCGGGCAGTACGAGAAGCTGACTTTGTCGGAAATCCTGAGTAAATTGAAGCAGACTTATTGCGGTTCGGTTGGTATTGAATACATGCATATAACCAACCGCACCGAGCGCCGCTGGATTCGTGATTATTTCGAGAGCGTTTCCTCTACGCCGAAATATGATTCCGAACAAAAACTCTATATCTTGAAACAGCTGACTGCTGCGGAGACATTGGAACGTTATCTGCAAAACAAATATGTCGGCCAAAAACGTTTCGGCGTAGAAGGCGGAGAAAGTTCGATTCTGGCATTGAACTATCTGGTGCAAAATGCCGGTAAAGACGGCGTGGAAGAGGTGATTGTCGGTATGGCGCACCGAGGCCGTCTGAATGTGTTGGTCAATACCTTGGGTAAAAAACCAAGCGATTTGTTCGCCGAATTTGAAGGCCGTGCTGAAATCAAACTGCCGAGCGGCGACGTGAAATACCATACCGGTTTCAGCTCCGATATTGCCACGCCAACAGGTCCGATACATGTTACCTTGGCATTCAATCCCTCACACTTGGAAATCGTCAATCCCGTGGTTGAAGGTTCAAGCCGTGCCAAACAAACGCGCCGCGGTGAAGATGGTCAGAAGCAGGTCTTGCCGGTGTTGATTCACGGCGATTCGGCCTTCATCGGCTTGGGTGTAAACCAAGCGGTATTCAATATGTCGCTAACCCGTGGCTACACTACGGGCGGAACCGTGCACGTCGTAGTGAACAACCAAATCGGCTTTACCACTTCCGATACGCGCGATACCCGTTCAACCGTTTATTGTACAGACATTGCCAAAATGGTCGATGCGCCGATTTTCCATGTGAATGGCGACGACCCCGAGGCAGTTTGCATGGTCATGCAGGCTGCAATGGACTACCGCAAAACATTCCACAAAGATGTTGTGGTCGATGTGGTGTGCTACCGCAAAAACGGGCACAACGAGAGCGATGATCCGACATTGACCCAGCCGATGATGTACAAAGCCGTGGCCAAACATCCGGGCACACGCGCACTTTATGCGGAAAAATTGGTTCAAGAAGGTGTTGTCAGCCAAGAACAAAGCGATTCGTATGTTCAAGCTTATCGTGATGCTTTGGATCGTGGCGAACACGTCGAGCAGACACGCTTGTCGGATTACACCAGCAAACACAGCGTTGATTGGACAAAATATCAGGGCAAAGATTGGCGTGAAGCCGTGGAAAGCGGCTTGTCTGCCGAAGACATCAAACGCTTGGCCGATAAATTTACCTATGTTCCCGAAGGGTTCGGCTTGCACAACACCTCCAAACGGCTGGTGGAGAACCGCAAAGCAATGGCGGCCGGCGAACAGAATATCGACTGGGGCATGGCGGAGACCATCGCTTATGCCAGCATGGTAACAAAAGGCACCGGCGTACGTATTTCCGGCGAAGATTCCGGTCGTGGTACTTTCTCACACCGTCAGGCTGTATTGCATGACCAAAACCGCGAAAAATGGGATGCCGGCATTTATATTCCGCTGCAGCACATCAGCGACAGCCAGGCACCGTTTACCGTTATCGATTCCATCCTGAATGAAGAGGCCGTACTGGCTTATGAATACGGCCATGCCTGCTCTGCTCCGGATATGCTGACCATTTGGGAAGCGCAATTCGGCGATTTTGCCAACGGCGCACAAGTGGCGATTGACCAATTCATCTCTTCCGGTGAAACCAAATGGGGTCGTTTGTGCGGTCTGACGGTCATCCTGCCGCACGGTTATGACGGACAGGGCCCGGAACACTCGTCCGGACGTTTGGAGCGTTGGTTGCAACTGTGTGCCGAACACAATATGCAGGTCATCATGCCGTCTGAAGCCTCGCAGATGTTCCACATCCTGCGCCGTCAGGTTTTACGGACAATGCGCCGCCCGCTGATTATCTTCATGTCCAAACGCCTGTTGCGCTTTAAAGATGCAACCAGCCCGCTGGAAAACTTCCTGGAAGGCACGACTTTCCGCCCTGTTATCGGCGATACCGTGCAACGTGCCGACAACGGCAAAGTAAAACGCGTTATCCTTTGTGCAGGTCAGGTTTATTATGATTTGGCTGCCGGACGAGCCGAACGCGGTTTGGAAGAAGAAGTGGCCATCGTGCGTACCGAACAGCTTTATCCTTTCCCATATGCCGAAGCGGAAGCAGAATTGGCCAAATATCCGAATGCGACCGAAATCATGTGGGCTCAGGAAGAGCCGAAAAACCAAGGCGCGTGGTATCAGACACGCCACCGCTTGGAAGCTTTGGCGAAAGAAGGCCAGAAACTCATTTATGCAGGCCGTCCTGCCAGCGCATCTCCTGCCGTAGGCTACGGCAGCAAACACGCCGCACAGCTGAAACAGCTGGTGGAAGATGCCTTCACATTCAACTAACTGCCGTACAGGCGCGGCTCGGATGATTTCCGGGCCGCATACAACCACACCTAGGAGTAAAAAATGATAGTAGAAGTAAATGTTCCCGTATTCGCCGAAAGTATTACAGAAGGCACCCTGCTTGCCTGGCATAAAAAAATCGGCGAAGCCGTTGCCCGCGACGAAATTTTAGTCGATATCGAAACAGACAAAGTCGTATTGGAAGTACCCGCCCCGCAAGCCGGTGTCTTGGTTGAAGTCATCGTGAACGAGGGCGATACTGTTACCTCGCAACAGGTTTTGGCTAAAATCGATACCGAAGCCGCAGCCGTTTCTGCAGCTCCCGCCCAAGCCGCGCCTGCCGCCGAAGCAGCCGCACCTGCAGCCGCCTCTAATGCACAGGCCGGTGTCGCCATGCCTGCCGCAGCCAAACTGGCTGCTGAAAAAGGCGTGGATGTCGGCAGCATCCAAGGCTCGGGCCGTGACGGCCGCGTATTGAAAGAAGACGTGCAAAACGCTTCTGCCGCTCCGAAAGCCGCCGCTCCCGCCGCTTCGATTCCTGTGGGCGCACGTCCTGAAGAACGCGTGCCGATGAGCCGTCTGCGTGCACGCGTGGCCGAACGCCTGTTGGCTTCTCAACAGGAAAACGCCATCCTGACCACTTTCAACGAAGTCAACATGAAACCGATCATGGACTTGCGTGCGAAATACAAAGAAAAATTCGAGAAAGAACACGGTGTCAAACTGGGCTTCATGTCTTTCTTCGTCAAAGCAGCCGTGACCGCATTGAAAAAATTTCCGGTGGTCAATGCCTCTGTTGATGGCAAAGACATCGTGTATCACGGTTACTTCGATATCGGTATCGCCATCGGCAGCCCGCGCGGCCTGGTTGTGCCGATTCTGCGCGATGCCGACCAAATGAGCATTGCCGACATCGAACAAGCCATCGTCGATTACGCGAAAAAAGCCAAAGACGGCAAAATCGCCATCGAAGACCTGACCGGCGGCACCTTCAGCATTACCAACGGCGGCACTTTCGGCTCTATGATGTCCACCCCGATCATCAACCCGCCGCAGTCTGCCATTTTGGGTATGCACGCGACCAAAGAGCGCGCCGTGGTAGAAAACGGCCAAGTCGTTGTCCGCCCGATGATGTATTTGGCACTCTCTTACGACCACCGCATCATCGACGGCCGCGAAGCCGTGCTGACTTTGGTAACCATCAAAGACCTGTTGGAAGACCCTGCACGCCTGTTGCTGGATTTGTAAGCGTTTTTCAGACGGCCTGTTGTTACAGACAGGCCGTCTGAAATTTACCGCCCAAGCCATACAGGGTATATAAGGCATATATCGCCTTTCAGACGGCCTCAACCTGAAAGAGGCCGTCTGAAAACCATGTTTCAACGCAAATAACAATATTTTTAAAGGATATAGAACAATGTCTCAATACGATGTCGCCGTAATCGGCGCAGGCCCCGGCGGATACGTTGCCGCCATCCGCACCGCACAACTGGGTTTTAAAACCGTCTGCATCGATGCGGGCGTCAACAAAGCGGGCGATGCGCCCGCGCTGGGCGGCACCTGCCTGAACGTCGGCTGCATTCCTTCCAAAGCCCTGTTGCAGTCGAGCGAACATTTCCACGCCGCGCAACATGATTTTGCCGAACACGGCATTACCGCCGGCGACGTTAAATTCGATGCGGCGAAAATGATTGCGCGCAAAGACGCCATCGTTACCAAACTCACCGGCGGCATTGCCTTCTTATTTCAAAAAAACAAAGTGGCCAGCCTGCACGGCAAAGGTTCGTTCAAAGGCAAAAACGGCGATGCCTACCAAATCGAAGTCGATAACAAAGGCGAAAAAACCGTTATCGAAGCCAAACACGTCATCGTGGCAACCGGTTCCGTGCCGCGTCCGCTGCCGCAGATTGCCATCGACAATGTAAACGTATTGGACAACGAAGGCGCATTGAACCTGACCGAAGTGCCTGCCAAACTCGGCATCATCGGTTCGGGCGTGATCGGCTTGGAAATGGGTTCCGTATGGAACCGCGTCGGTTCGCAAGTAACCATCCTCGAAGCCATGCCGACCTTCCTTGCCGCCGCCGACCAGCAAATCGCCAAAGAAGCCTTCAAATACTTCACCAAAGAGCAGGGATTGAACATCGAACTGGGCGTGAAAATCGGCGACATCAAATCTGAAGGCAAAGGCGTGTCCGTTGCTTACCAAACCGCCGCAGGCGAAGCTGAAACCGAAGTATTCGACAAACTCATCGTTTCCATCGGCCGTATCCCGAACACCGAAGGCCTGAATGCCGAAGCCGTCGGCTTGGAAAAAGACGAGCGCGGCTTTGTCAAAGTGGACGGCGAATGCCGCACCAACCTGCCTAATGTCTGGGCAATCGGCGACGTGGTTCGCGGCCCGATGCTGGCGCACAAAGCCAGCGACGAGGGCGTGGCGGTTGCCGAGCGCATCGCTGGTCAGAAACCGCATATCGACTTCAACAACGTACCGTTTGTGATTTACACCGACCCTGAAATCGCCTGGGTCGGCAAAACCGAAGAGCAGCTCAAAGCCGAAGGCGTGGAATACAAAAAAGGCACTTCCGGCTTCGGCGCAAACGGCCGCGCCCTGGGATTGGGCAAAGCCAAAGGCACGGTTAAAGTGCTGGCTGATGCTAAAACCGACCGCATCTTGGGCGTGCACATGGTCGGCCCGATGGTGAGCGAACTGATTGTCGAAGGTGTAACTTCCCTCGAATTCTCCGCCAGCAGCGAAGACATCGCCCGCATCATCCATGCCCATCCGACCTTGTCCGAAGTGGTGCATGAAGCCGCATTGGCTGCCGACAAACGTGCATTGCACGGTTAAGGCCGTCTGAAAGCAGCAGGCCGTCTGAAAGACTTTCAGACGGCCTTGTTTGCCTTTTGCCACAGTTAATGGCGTGTAAAACGCCGTATGCTTGCCAATAAGGTCTCCCAAACCTATAATCCGCCGCTTTCAACCACCCACTGCAAAGAAAGGAGCACATCATGACCCAAACCATCACCTGCTCAATCAAACTTTGCAGCCCGGTCGTTTAGGCATACACCTTTTCTATTGCGGCAAATCAGCCGCATCCCTTCCGCCCGCATCGGGCTGCTTTCCATCATTCCGCGCAACAGCGGCCGTCTGAAAAAACAGGCGACGTTTTTTGCGCCCGCAAGAAAGTAGCACAACATGGGCAATCCCATTTCAAACAACATTACCATCATCGCCGATTCCGACACATGGATAGAGGGGCGAGCCGTCCAACAACTCGAAACCACCGCCAAACTGCCGCAGATGCTGCGTGTGGCCGGAATGCCCGACCTGCATCCCGGACGCGGTTATCCCGTGGGGGTGGCATTTTTCAGCGTCGGCCGCTTTTATCCCGCGCTCATCGGCAACGACATCGGCTGCGGCATGGCCCTGTGGCAGACCAACCTTCCTGCCGCCAAAGCCAAACCCGCCAAACTGGCCAGGCAGCTCGGCAGCATAGACGCACCGTTGGACGCAGGCTGGCAGGCACGGATTGACGAAATCCTGCCGAACCATCCTTTTCAGACGGCCTTAGGCACCATCGGCGGCGGCAACCACTTTGCCGAACTGCAAACAGTCGATACCGTCTACCACGCCGACCTGCTGCCCGCAGGTTTCCAAACCGACCGCCTGCAACTGCTGGTACACAGCGGTTCGCGCGGCTTGGGGCAGGAAATACTGCGCCGCCATGTCGAACGGTTCGGCCATAACGGCTTGGCCGAAAGCAGCACCGATGCGGCAGATTATCTGGCGGAACACCAATCCGCCCTCGACTTTGCCCGCGCCAACCGCATACTGATTGCCGAAAGAATGCTGGCACAGTGGCACGGCGGCGGAGCGTGTCTGCTCGATGTACACCACAACTTCCTGCAACAGGCCGAAATCGGCGGCCAAACCGGCTGGCTGCACCGCAAAGGCGCAACCCCTTCCGACCGCGGCATGGTCGTGATACCCGGTTCGCGCGGCGATTACAGCTATCTGGTCAAACCTGCCGCCGACTGCACCCATTCCCTCAACTCATTGGCACACGGCGCAGGGCGAAAATGGCAGCGCGGCGAATGCAAAGGCCGCCTGTCGCACAAATATTCTGCCGACAGCCTGCGCCGTACCGCCTTCGGCAGCGTCGTGGTGTGCGAAGACAAGGCTCTGATTTTTGAAGAAGCCCCGCAGGCATATAAAAGCATAGACGGCGTGATTGCCGCCATGGCGAATGCCGGCCTCATCGAACCCGTGGCTCGGCTGAAACCCGTATTGACTTATAAAACCGGTGGCAACTGCGGAGGTGAGGCATGAAAATCATCAGTAAATTTAAAGATTTTTACGACCACAAAGTAGCCAAATACGGTATCGATCCCGTATTGGTGTTCGACCGCCGCCTGCCGTCCGGTGCCGAAATCCTGCATAGCCTGCCCAAACCTCCCGCCGAGTGGGAAAAAGAATACGGCGCGTGTGCGGCCGTATCAGTGCTGTATGTGGGCAGATTGCGCGTGTATCTGTTTGCCACGAACGATAAAGTGTATACGTCTTACGATGTCGAACAAGTTTTAAGCAAAAAAATTGGGCGTTATTTCTGTCGGTTAATCCGTTTCCAAGATGGCGCGGAATACGTTTTGCCGCAATACGGTAATTACTACTGGGCTTGGCATGACGAGATCCAAAATGCCGATTTCCAAGCTGTTTGCAGAGAACGGGGTAACGTAATGTTGAAAATCTATCGGAATGTGCCGCTGCTGCTCGTGTATTACGCCGACTCAAACCGTCCAACCAAATTGGACAGCAGTCAGGACTTTGCCGAAAACCCGCAACTTTCCGCACTCGGTATCTACATCGATCCCGATATCATGTGGCAGAACATCAGCGAATACCTGTCGCAACTCAAAAGCGAGGCCGAAACCAGCCCGAGCGTGCCCGATAAAGTCAAAATCGGTAACAAGGGATTTGACGAAAAATATTCCTTCCGCCCAAAAATGAAAGGAAATAAACCATGATTTATCTGCAAATTTCTACCGCCCAAGGGCCTGCCGAATGCCGCATCTTTGCCCGTTTCGTTCTGAAAAAACTTTTGGCCGAAGCCGAAGCGAGGAATGTGAAGGCAGAAATTGCCGGCGAAACGGCCGACAAATACGGCATCCTGTCGGCCGTCCTGATGCTGGAGGGAACGGCTGCCGACACGTTGGCGCAAAGCTGGCAGGGTACGCTGCAATGGGTGTGCGCCAGCCCCGTCCGTCTGAAACATCCGCGTAAAAACTGGTATATCGGCATATTCCGCCTGCCGGAAAAACCCGAAATGCCGTCTGAAAGCGAAATCGAGTTCCAAACCTGCCGTTCAGGCGGCAAAGGTGGGCAGCACGTCAATAAAACAGAGTCGGCCGTCCGCGTTACACACAAAGCCAGCGGTATTTCCGTGCGGGTGGAAAGCGAACGCAGCCAGCATGCCAACAAAAAACGCGCATTGGAACTTCTGGCACACAAACTGGCCGAACATCAAACAGCACAAAATACCGACTATGCCAAACAGCAGCACAGCGGTTTGTATCAGGTAGCGCGCGGTAATCCGAAACGGGTATTTGAAGGGCCGGGCTTCCGAGAACGGCACGCCTGATTATGCCGCCGGTGCGTTAAAGGCCGTCTGAAAAAGGGTTTGACTGAGTTGCAACCAATCTTTCAGACGGCCCTCTTGATGGGTGGCGGATATGGATATTTGACCTTCAGTCTGATTAAGATGCAGGGTTCAAGTTGGTCTCTCAATAATATTCAGCATTTGATAAGGAGGCGGAAAATAAAAGGCATTGATATCTGATGATGGACGGATTGCAATGCCCGGTCGGGCTTCTGCTGTTGAAGCTTTATGTCGATTGGCACGACAGAAAAGGCCGTCTGAAAATGCGGAATGCGCTTTCAGACGGCCTTTTGGTTTGGAACGGATTTACAAAACGGCTAAGGCGGCATCGTAATTCGGTTCGTGGGCGATTTCGCCTACCAGTTCGGCGTGCAACACTTTGTCGTTTTCATCCAATACGACTACGGCGCGTGCGGTGAGGCCGCGCAGGGGGCTGCTTTCGACGGCTACGCCGTAGTCGCGGGCAAAGTTGCTGCGGAAGGTGGAAAGGGAGACGACATTGTCCAAACCTTCTGCGCCGCAGAAGCGCGCCTGGGCGAACGGCAGGTCGGCGGAAATGCACAGGACGACGGCGTTTTCCAGAGAAGAGGCGCGTTCGTTAAAGGTGCGGACGGATTGGGCGCAGACGCCGGTGTCCACGCTGGGGAAAATATTGAGCACTTTGCGTTTGCCGGCGAAATCGGCAAGCGTTTTGTCGGACAGGTCGCCTGCCGTCAGGCTGAAGGCGGGCGCGGTTTGGCCTGCTGCGGGGAAATGGCCGCCGATTTCTACAGGATTGCCTTGAAGGGTAACTTGAGACATTGTTGGTTCCTTTATGTAAGGGGTTGACGGGAAGGGGTTGAGGCCGTCTGAAGAGCGGTTTCAATAAAATTCAAATAGGGTTTCGGTTTGGGGCGTGTCAGCCGGCCTTTTTCAGTTTTTTGTTGCGGACGGTTTCAATCATGCCGTCGATGCCTTGTTGATTGACCAGCTCGACAAATTGGTTGCGGTAGACGGTTACGATGCTGACGCCGTCGACGCGGATGTTGTAGAGCTTATATTGCGAACCGGTTTGGTAGAGCTGGTAGGCAACTTCGTATTTTTTGCCCGACGAGGTGAGGATTTCGGAATAAACATCGACTTTGTTGCCGTTGGTGGTGATTTTCGGCAGTACTCTGACATCGGCTTTTTCCGTGCCCATCATGGCGGAACGGGCATACATGCCGATAACCATTTCTTTGAAGGCGGCTATGAAGGACTGTTTCTGCTGCGGGCTGAATTGCCGCCAAGGTTGTCCGACCGCCATGGCCGACAGGCGTTCGTAATCCAGGAAGCGGTTGGCATATTGTTCCACTTGGCGGATTTTCTGTTGTTCGCTTAATGATTGGTTTTTGATGATTTTCAGTACGGTATCGATATTTTGCTGTACCTGCTGCTGGGCGGGATGTTCGAGGGCGGCAAAGGCGGCGGGTGCCAGGATGGCGGTTGCAGCCGCAAAAACAATTTGTTGATACATCTTAATAAGCCTTTGTTTGTCTATATGGTTTGCGGCGTATTTTATCGGTTTGTGTGCCGGAGCGTAAGTGTTTTGGTAACGGGTATGCTTGAAAGAATCAGGCCGTCTGAAAATGCCGGTTTTGGGGAAACCGGATATTCAGACGGCCTGGAATATGATTGACTGCGCACGTTGCGGAAGATTATTGCAGCGGCTGCATATTCATCAGTTCCATCAGGAAGTTGGTGAAGGCAGGATTGTTCGGTTTGTTGCGCATGTTCGGCCAACGCTGTTGCCAGCCTTTCAGTGCGTTTTGAACGTACTGTTTGGATTGCGCGCTGGTAATCGCACCGCGCTGGCTGTCTACGGCCGAACGCAGATAGACTTCGTACACGCTGTCATCCACCGGATTGCTGCCAACCAGTTTGAGGCGGAAACGGTTCAGGTGTTGGGCGGCTTGGACTTTGGTGATTTTTTTCTGGCCGACCTGATCGTTCAGGCGAGTGGCTTCATCACGAATTTTGGAAACATCCGTCCAGTGGCTGCCGGCCAAGCGGTAGGTTGCTTTTCCGTTGCCGGATTCCGTTGTCGTTACTGCACCGAAAGACGGGGCTGTGTTGATGGTACAGCCTGCTAGGGCGGCGCAGGCTAAAAGGAGTGGGATATATTTTTTCATGGCGCACATTATAGTCGGTCTTTACGCAAACAGCCAAATATTGACAGGAGAAAGCAGTGTTTTGCGGTAATTCTGCAACGTTCCGCGAAAATATAGGGAACAACTTTCCGAGACGGTAAAAATGACGGGAGATAACGGATTGTCGTTTATCAATAAATCAACTTCGCTGCGGCCTTGTCGTGTTTGATATTCAAAGAAGATGATTTTCTGAATGTGTTCTGAAAAACGGGGAAATTGGTTTTGTGCCGCCTGCGGTTGTATGGTTTGTGGTTGCTGCCCGAGTATCGGATAAGTGTTAATCCGCTGGCGGCCTGCACAAAACAAACGGCCGCAATCGGCGGCCGTCTGGGTGCTTGGGGCGGATTAAACCAAATCGGCGAAAAGCGGTGTGGAGAGGTAACGCTCGCCGTAAGAAGGAATCAGTACGACAATCAGTTTGCCTCGGTTTTCTTCTTTTGCCGCCAGTTGCAGTGCGCTCCAAATGGCCGCACCGGAAGAAATACCGACCAGAATCCCTTCTTTTTCCGCTGCCGCGCGTGCGGTGGCGAAAGCATCTTCGCCGGTTACGCGGATAATTTCATCGTAAATTTGGGTGTTCAGGATGCTGGGGACGAAACCTGCGCCCAAACCTTGAATCGGGTGCGGGCCTTTTTCGCCGCCGCTCAATACGGGTGAGGCATCTGGTTCGACTGCCACGATTTTGACATCGGGTTTGCGTGCCTTCAAGACTTCGCCCACGCCGGTTACCGTGCCGCCGGTGCCTACGCCGGCAACGAAAATGTCCACTTGGCCGTCGGTGTCGCGCCATACTTCTTCGGCGGTGGTTTTGCGGTGGATTTCGACGTTGGCCTGGTTGTCGAATTGGCGCGGCATGAAATAGGTTTCGGGATGTTCGTCCACAAGTGCTTTGGCACGCGCAATCGCACCGCCCATGCCTTCCGCTGCTGGTGTCAGAATCAGTTCCGCACCGAAGGCGCGCAACAGCATACGGCGTTCTTTACTCATGCTTTCGGGCATGGTGATGGCTAATTTGTAGCCGCGTGCGGCGCAGACCATGGCCAAGCCGATGCCGGTGTTGCCGCTGGTTGCTTCGACGATGATGGTGTCTTTGTTGATTTTGCCTTCTTTTTCCGCCGCCTCAATCATGGCTTCGGCAATGCGGTCTTTAACGCTGCTGCCCGGATTGAAAAATTCCAGTTTGGCGACTACCCGGCCGGGTAGGCCTTCGGTCAGGCGGTTGAGTTCTACGAGCGGGGTGTTGCCGATTAAATCGGTGATATTTTTAGCGATATTCATGGATTTTCCTTTCCTCAAAGGAGGGCTGATATAAATGACCTGCGTATCTTAAGAGAAGGCCGTCTGAAAGCAAAATAATTTCTTGCCGCCGATATGAAAACTAAAAGTTATAAGAGCGGTTTGAACAGCCCGGAAAAGGCATAAACCGTTTGCGCGAACATAACAATCAGCAGGGCGGACTGTATTTGTCTGATACTGAATACGTTGGCCGGTTGGCGGCTGATTTTCCGGTGCAGCAGGAATACCGCCATCAGCAGCATCTGCATGGCCAGCCAATATACCGGCTGGAGCAGATACAGGTCCAGCAATGAAGGCAAGATGCGCGGTGTCAGCCCTTCGGGATAACTGAGAAAGGCCAGCAGGAGAATCAGCCAGTGGGCCAAGGTCATGGCGGTACCTGTTTGAGCAAGCAATGCGGGCAGGGGAGGGCAGGCAGTTTGATAGTGAGACCGGTCGGGAAGGCTTTTACTGCGTAGGAAGAGGAACAGCATGCCCGCAGGCGCGATATACAGTTGCGGCATATAGAGGATGCTGAGGCTGAAGGGCGACAGTACGCCGGGAGCCAGCCACAGGGCCAAACCGCCCGCCGCCAGCCAAAGGGAAAGGGCCGACAATGCCCACAACAAACTGCGGCTTTGCATGACGGCAATGACGAACAGGCTGAAATAGGCGGCAATGCACCAAAGGTTTGGATCGGTCATGTCGGACTCAGTAAACCAGTTCGCCTTCGAAAACCGTTTCGGCAGGACCTGTCATGAAAACATCGCCGCCGGACTGCCAGGCAATCAGCAAGTCGCCGCCGGGCAGGCTGACGCGGATATCCTCGCCTTCATCCAGCCATCCGGCGCGCACGCCGTAAACCGCCGCCGCGCAGGCTCCGGTTCCGCAGGCACGGGTTTCACCCACGCCGCGTTCGAAAACGCGCAGTTTGATGTGGCGGCGGTTGAGGATTTGCATAAAGCCGACATTGACCTTTTCGGGGAATTGCGGGTGCGGTTCGATTTGCGCGCCCAGTTCGGCAACGGCGGCCGATTCGGTGTTTTCGACTGTCAGAACGGCGTGCGGGTTCCCCATATTAACGCAGCCGACCGTTACGCTTCCGCCGTTGAGACGGACATCATATTGCAACGCCTCCCCGCTTGCGTTTTCAAGCGGCAGGAAGGGGATTTCAGACGGCCTGAAACGCGGTTTGCCCATGTTTACCGTTACTAGGCCGTGTTCCGCCAGCTTGGGGACGATGATGCCGCGTGCGGTTTCAACCCTGATTTCCTGTTTTCCGCTTAGTCCTTTATCGGCCACGAAACGGGCGAAGCAGCGTGCGCCGTTGCCGCATTGTTCGACTTCGCCGCCGTCGGCATTGAAAATCCGATAACGGAAGTCAGCTTGCTCGGACGTAGGCCGTTCTACCAGCAGGAGTTGGTCGAAGCCTATGCCGGTATGGCGGTCGGCCCAGGCGGCAATCGGTGCCGAAGCGGGGTCGAACGGGCTGCTGATGCCGTCGATAACGATAAAGTCGTTACCCAGGCCGTGCATTTTGGTGAATTTCAGAGTGGGCATGAGGTGATGTGTCGGCGGTTTGGGAAGGGCGCAAGTTTAGCACAAAAGGCCGTCTGAAAATGTTTCAGACGGCCTGATTCGGTTCGGCTGTTTGGCAGACAGCTTATTTGCCTTCGGCTTCAGCTTGTTTCAATAGTTGGAACAACTGGTCTTTCAGGGCCAGTTTTTTCACTTTCAGCGCATCGATTTCATCTTGAGCGGTTACGCTGGTAACAGGGTCGTTTTCCAAACCGGAGATTTTGTCGTCCAGTTCGTTGTGTTCGTCGAAAATGCGGGCAAAGTGGGCATCTTCCTGTTTCAATTTGGAAATCAAATCGCGGTATTCGGGAAACATAAATCGTCCTCTTGTTAATGATTAAGGTAACCAACCTGTTTTCCAGGTTCGATGCAATTATAACAAATCACGTTGGAAGCGGCACACAAATTTTAACCTTGCTTGACGTACCGCAAAGGCGGTTTGGCAGGTATCTTCCATTGTTTTCAGACGGCCTTCGGCAGGCGGGAGGCGTATTGGAATACGGCTGTCGGGTTGGGCGTAAAGAGGCTGTCTGAAAACGCACTCCGCTTTTTCAGACGGCCTCAAGCCTTTTCAAACAGGCTGATGACGGGGTAAACTCGCGATTGCGTACTTTAACCGAATGCCCGAACAATTTGAGGAATAGATTTATGCGTATCCTGCTTACCGGTTCGAAAGGCCAGCTTGGCCAATCGATTAGGAAACGTTTGCCTGAAGATTGGGAGTTGATTGCCACCGATTCGAAAACGTTGGACATCACCGATCATGAGGCCGTTTTAAAAATGGTCGAAAGTTTCCAGCCCGACGCGGTGGTCAATACTGCCGCTTATATGGCCGTCGGCAAGGCGGCGGAGGATGTCGAACGCGTCTTTGCCGTCAATGCTTCGGGTACGCGTAACCTGGCGCAGGCCGCTTTTGCCGTTGGTGCGAAATTCGTTCATATTTCAACCGATTATGTATTTGGTGGCGGCAGCCGCATCCCTTATTCCGAGATTGACCCGCCCAATCCGAAATGTGTGTATGCCCGTTCGAAACTGGCCGGAGAGTTGTTGGCATTGGCTGCGGAGCCGGATACGGTGGTGCTCAGGACATCTTGGGTATACAGCGAATACGGCCGCAATTTCATTCAAAACCTGCTGCATCAGGCGGCGGAACAGGGTGAAATCCGGCTGAGTGCCGACAATGCCGCTTGCCCGACCTATGCCGGGGATTTGGCCGACGTGATTATCCGCCTGCTGCAATTGCCGAAATTTCCGCAAGGCCTGCTGCATTATTGCGGCAATAAGGCGTTTAGCGACTATGCGTTTGCCCAAGCGGTGTTGAAAGCCGAAGCGGAACGTAATCCCGCATTCAAAATGCCGCAATTGGTGCAGGCATCCGCCGCAGAGATGGGTAAGGGTGGCGCGCCGCTGTATTCGGTGCTTAATTGCGAAAAGGCGCGCGCATTGGGTTTCGTGCAGGGCGACTGGCAGAAAAGTGTGCCGACGGTATTGGCGGCACTGGCCGAAATTTGAAAAGTTATCAGGCCGTCTGAAAATCGGGGAACGGTTTTCAGACGGCCTTTTTATCTGTTCGGAGGTTTGCGATGACAAAAACGAATTGGCAGCGTTTGCTGAGTACGCAGCGTTTCCGCCTGAAAGACAACGAAATCGTACCCACCAGTACGCCGTCTACGCAGGAAGGTGCGGACGCGTTGCGTACGGATTTCCACATCGATTACGACCGTGTGGTGTTTTCCGGCGCATTCCGCCGTTTGGGACGGAAAACGCAGGTGCATCCGTTGGCCGAGCATGATTTGACGCATAACCGTCTGACGCACAGTGTCGAAGTGGCCAGTGTCGGCCGCAGTATCGGCAACCGTGTCGGCATGATGATGCAGGCGGGCGGCTTCCTGCCGGAAGGCAATACGCCGAGCGACATCGGTGCAGTCGTTCAAGTGGCCTGTTTGGCGCATGATTTGGGTAACCCGCCGTTCGGCCATACAGGTGAAGATGCCTTGCGCGACTGGTTTCGAAGCCCGAAAAACGCCGTTTTTTTGCAAGGATTGGAAGAGGTCGAACGCAACGATGTGCAAACTTACGAAGGCAATGCCCACAGCCTGCGCATCCTCGCCAGTTTGGAAATGTATCCGAACCGAGGCGGTATGCGCCTTACAGCCGCAACCATCGCCGCTTTATTGAAATATCCGTGGACGACCCGTCATCCGAACGGACGGAAAAAATTCAATATTTATCAAACCGAACTGCCGTTTATCCGCCGTGTGGCAGAGGAATTGGGTTTGGTGGAGTTGGGCAGCGACCATTGGGCGCGCCACCCCCTGTCTTATCTGATGGAAGCGGCCGACGACATCTGTTACGCCTTGTTGGACTTAGAAGATGCGGTGGATTTAGAACTGCTGAGCGATACGGAAGTTGAAAGCGTATTGTCCGGCTTAACATTTGTCGAACCGACTTGGCATGCACAATCCAGCCGCCAACGATGCGCCATGCTGCGCGGCATCGCCATCGGCCGCGCTATCGATGACGTGGCGCAAACTTTTATGAAGCATCAATCGGATTTACTTAACGGCGAATTCAAAGGAAAAGATTTATTGGCCTTGTGTAGCCCGGAAGTGCAGGATACATTGGAAAACGCCAAGGAATTGGCTAAAACGCGGATTTTCCGCCATCAAAGCAAATTAATGACGGAAATTGCCTCTTTCCCTTGCTTGGGTTCGATATTAGATTTGCTCGTCCCGGCAGCGCATCAGTTGCTGACAGAAGGGCATAGCGGCGTCCGCCAGTCGCTGGCTTTGGAATTGCTGAAAAATGAACATCCGATTAGCCGCGAAGACAGCCTGTATCATGCTTATATGAAAATCCTCGATTTCGTCGGCGGAATGACCGATAACGCCGCTGCAAAAATGGCAAGAGAGTTGTCCGGGATCGGCATGATTTAAAAATAGCTGAGAAAATTCTTATTTTTTATATTGGGATAGATGTTTTTAATCGGGGATGGTGAAAATATCCTAGACAAACGATTGTCTGTTCAATATAATGCCTATCTTTACTTTGCTTAATGCAGGTAAGCGGCAATGCACCCGTAGCTCAGTTGGATAGAGTATCTGG
>NZ_KV790802.1:24709-27940 GCF_001807735.1 Neisseria sp. HMSC31F04
TTTTGGGGGGATTTTGCAAAGGTCTCGGCCTGCCGTTTTCAGAAAGAAACGGCGATGTCGTTCCTGTGCGCCCTGAATTTTTCTTTGAACACGGCAGGCAGTTTCCGGTCGAAATACCAAGAGCCGTCGGGCATTTGCAGTGCGCCGCCGGCACAATGGAAGGAAAGCCGCCGGCCGTTTAACGTATCCGTTTCGCAAATTTCGATTTGGTGCGCCTTGCCCCAGTCGGCCACGGGCAGCAGGCGGGCAGCCGTTTCGATGCGCTGCCGTTGCCGGGCAGCTTCCCCGATGTTGCCGCATTGCCCTTGGCAGCGGCCGACGGCGGCAACGGGACAAGGGGCGTTTCTGTCGTAGTCCGGCGGCAGGATATTCAGTTCGGCCGGGCAGAATTGCTGTTCGCGCACCCAGGCATCCAGTGCGCGCTTAGCTGCTTTTTTGTGTAGAAACAGTCCGTTGGGTCGGTCGGAATAGAGGCCGTCTGAAAGCGGGCGGATTTGCGCTTGAAGTTTGCCTTTTTCGTTCGGATGGAAGCGGACGGTAAAGTAATCTGTCGGGCGTACATCGTTTTCAGACGGCCTGAATCCGTGTTCGGCCGACAGTTTGGCTTTGAGCATCAAGGCATGCAGCGGGCCGACGGCCGGCAGGAAACGCAGCGATGCCGCCCGTTGCAGGGCAGGATTTCGGTGCAGCAGTTCCACTGCTTCGCGAAAGGTTTTGGCGTGTGCGTCGGCATACAGCGGCAGGCCGTCTGAATCGAGCCACAGCAGAGCACCATCGCCGTCGGACAGGGTATTCAGCTGCCAGGCCAGTTCGGGATGCAGCCCGACAGGCGGCAGCTTGGGGAGGGTCAGCGCGCTGCCTTGTTCGACAAAAGGCAGGATGCCGTGGCTGGCCGCCGTCAGCTCCAAATAGTCTGCCAGTGCCAATACGTCGTTCATGGCACGGTGGCGCGAGCTGACGGCAATCTGATGGCGTTCGATGATGCTGTCCAAATTGTGTTTGAAAAATTGCGGATAGAGCTGCCGCGAAAGCTGGACGGTGCAGAGTGTGGGCGCGGCGTAAGAAAGCCGGCAGCGGGAAAATTCGTGGCGCAGGAAGGTATAGTCGAATTTGCTGTTGTGCGCCAGCAGGAGCGTGCCGCGCAGCCGATGCAACAAATCATCCGACAAGTCGGCAAACGGCGGCGCATCGGCCACCATTTCATCGTCGATGCCGGTCAGGTTACTGACGAATTCGGGGATGTTCCGTTGGGGGTTCACCAGTTGGCGGTAGCTTGAAACCCCGTTGCCGTCGAAGCGGAGGAAGGCGATTTCAGTAATGCGGTCCGCATAGGGATTACCGCCCGTGGCTTCCAAATCGATGATGACGACAGGCCGTCTGAAAGCCGAAAAAGCGGCTGCAAGTTGCGGCCAACGCTCGGTATCCATCATTTAAATTCTTTTTATATTCAAGCAAAACGGTGGATTTTAACCTTTTTTAGAAAAATATCCAGCAGAAAATGTTGACAGCTTGGTTTCGCATCCATATAATCCGCATCTTTCTCGCACCCGTAGCTCAGTTGGATAGAGTATCTGGCTACGAACCAGAGGGTCGGGCGTTCGAATCGCTCCGGGTGCGCCAAAGAAAATTTATTTTATCCGCGCCCATCGTCTAGCGGTTAGGACATCGCCCTTTCACGGCGGTAACCGGGGTTCGATTCCCCGTGGGCGTGCCAGATTTTGAATAAACCCTTACTAAAAATAGTAAGGGTTTATTTTTTGTCTCTAAAAATCAATAAGTTTTCTTCAGTATTACTCTGTTGATTTATCTTTACAATTTGTTTCGAGTAGTTCGTTTTCTGTTTGTTTTTGGCTATGATTGCATTGGATTTGCAGCAGCAATTGCATTAGGCGGTTAACCGAAACTCCTCCAAATCTCGTTTATACTGTACATGCTTCCTTCAACTTATTTAGGGCTGGCTTAGATGTTAGCCGCTATGCCGGGCTGATAAAATGAAGGTAATACGCTGTGAACTAAATAAAATAGCTAAAAATAAAAGGTAACTTAAGAAATGTTTTTTCAAGGAAATAATAGAAAGGAAAAATCGATATGCTGATTTCGAAAGAAACAGACGAACTGCTCTACAACCTGCATCAAAAAATATCCTATATCAGGCCGTCTGAAAAAGATATGGCGCAACATGCCTGCTTTATCGCCGGAACATTGGTGCATACCGATAAAGGCTTGGTTCCAATCAATAAAATTAAGGTTGGCGATAGGGTGCTATCACGAGATGAAAACAATCCCGATGCCGAAAATGTGTACAAGCGCGTGGTTTCTACTTTTAAATCGGCGCAGAAGAAACGGATTATCCATCAGTGCTATCTTACACAGGAAGGATATGGCTATTTGTTCTGTACCGAAGACCATCCGATTTGGGTAGACCACTTGGTGGATGCTGTTGAAGATGAAAACGGCAAACTGATTCCCGAACGTACCTATAATGAGTGGGTACCGGCACTCTATCTTTCTTCAGATGAGGAGCATGTTCTGCGTACGGTTGATAATGACTATGCCGTTGTTCAGAGTTTTGAAACCGTTTCAAAGGCAACAAGTATTCTTGGTAAGAATTGTATCGGGTTATGGGATAACGGTTATGGTGAGTATGCAGATGAATTTATTACCGTAACCGAAGACGATTACACCATTTGGGAACAGGGTTATGGGATAGATATTATTGATGGAGTGAGGCAGGTTGTACCGGAACCAAGTATGTTATTGCCCAATGAAAAAGTCTGCCGCTACATGCCGGGTGAAGAACCTGAATATTATGGCGAACCCGTTGAAATCGCAGAAGACGAAGGAAAAGACTACTACGCCTATGTTTACAACATCGAAGTGGAAGATACGCATACTTATTTTGTTGGTGCGGCCGGTATTGGGGTGCATAACTGCGGCGGCGCGGCAGGGCGTGAATGCATTACGCGGCAGTTGTCGCTACAACATATCCAAACCTTGCTTCCGGCCGCGAAATAATACTGGCTTGATGCGGGCGCCTCTTCGGAGGTGCTGGATTTGGCACAATTCAGCGTGGCTGATTTTTCAACCATCGTCAAAAAACGCCTGCAAAATGACGAAGCCTGGATACGCCGATATAGAAACCCAAGTTGGCGAACAACTGAAAAGCCGCGCCATACTCAAACTGTACGAACATTATCTTGAGCTGATGCCGATACTGACCTGCCGCAGCGA
>NZ_KV790802.1:27960-67490 GCF_001807735.1 Neisseria sp. HMSC31F04
ATGCCGATACTGACCTGCCGCAGCGAAAGCCTCGGCCTCGTGCTGTACGATGCCAACGGCTACCTGCTGCTGCCCGAGACGGCCGGGAATACCCCGACCAAAAAACAAGGCTACCTGCGCCAATGCGAAGTTGAAGAGCAGCAGTAGCGGCAGGAAAGCAGGGGTTGCCGAAGAATATCAAAGACTTCTACAAATACTTCCGCCCCAAAGTGGACGAACTGATGGCGCGCCACGGCTTCGAATATGCACTGCCCTGCTCAACCCGGCAGCATGTGTACGCAAGAATTCAAAACGGGATGTCGTCATCGATGTCATCTACAGGCTGGGCGGGTGCGGCCGGAGCTTGGCGGCGCGGCGCGGCGGGCGGCTCGCTGTTGTAGGCGGGCTGCTGTTGTGCCTGGTAGGGTTGTTGCTGGTATTGCTGCTGCGGTGCAGGCTGGTAGCCTTCGTCGTAAGGCGCGCTGCTGCCGCTGCTTTGCCGTCCGCCGAGCATTTTCATTTCGCTGCCGATGATGTCGTAGGCTGTGCGCTCGATGCCGTCTTTGCCGGTGTATTTGCGGCTTTGGATGCGGCCTTCAATGTAAACCTGGCTGCCTTTTTTCAGGTATTGTCCCGCCACTTCGGCCAAGCGGCGGTAGAGGGTGATATTGTGCCATTCCGTGCGTTCCTGGCGCTGTCCGGTTTGGCGGTCGTTCCATGTTTCGCTGGTGGCGATGGAAAAGTTGCAGACGGCCTCGCCGTTGGGCATGTAGCGCACTTCGGGGTCGCGGCCGAGGTTGCCGATAAGGATGACTTTGTTTAGGGACATTTTTTATACTCCTGAGATGATGTTTTTGGCTGCGGCTTCGTCGAAACCTTTTTGCAGGGCTTTGATGTAGACGGTTTCGCCGTCGCTGCTGAAGCTGATGTGCTCCACGCCGGCTACCTTGCCGAGTGCGAAGTGTAGGGCTTCCTGCCGTCCGTGCCAAGATGTGCCGATTTTAAAGGCAATGTTTTTAACCGGTTTTGGTGCGGGGCTGAGGATGGCGCTGACCAGCCAGGCGGCGGTTAATACGAGTGTAAACGAGAGGACGGCATACATGCCGTAATTTTGGTAGAGCATTCCGCCTGCCAGCCCGCCGCAGAGCAGGCCTATCGATTGCAGGGTGTTGTATACGCCCATGGCCGTGCCTTTCAAGTCGGCGGGGGCGATTTTGGAAACCATGGAAGGCTGGCTGGCCTCCAAGATGTTGAAACCGATAAAGTACACAATCAGGCAGGCGGCAATCAGCCACAGGGAGTGCAACGACAACATTAGGGCGGCGAGGGCAATCAAGGTCAGTACGATACCGGAGATGAAAACCTGTTTGAGGCGGTTGCGCGTTTCGCCGACGATAATCGCGGGAACCATCAGTATCAGGCCGATCAGTGTGGCGGGGAAATAAATTTTCCAATGTACGGTTTTGTCCAAGCCCAAATCGACCATGATGAAGGGCAGGGTGGTAAACAGAGCCATCATGCCGCAATGCAGGGCGAAGATGCCGAAATTGAGGCTCATCAGGCGGCGGTCGGCAAACACTTCGCCGAAACGGGACGGCTGCGCCTGCGCGTCTTCGTGCAGTTTGGATACGGCGGGGTCGGGCGTCCAAAACGCCACCACGGCCATGCTGGACAAGGTCAGCAGGCCCGTCATGATAAACAGGCCTTTCACGCCGATGACGCTGGTCAGCATCGGCGACAGAATCAGGCTGGCGGAGAAGGTGATGCCTATGCTCAAGCCTATCATCGCCATCGAACGGGTGCGGACTTCCTCACGCGTCAGGTCGGCCAGCAACGCGGTTACCGCAGCACTCACCGCCCCCGCGCCCTGCAATGCGCGGCCGATGACGAGCATTTCCAGCGAATCGGCCGAAGCGGCGAGAAAACTGCCGGCGGCAAACAGCAGCAGGCCGAAATAAATGGTTTTCTTCCGGCCGAAACGGTCGGAAGCGATGCCCAGCGGAAGCTGCATCAAAGCCTGCGTCAGTCCGTACATGCCCACGGCCAGGCCGACCAGGGTTTTGTTGTTGTCCGCGCCGGGCAGGCCGTCGGCATACAATGCCAGCACGGGCAGCACCAGAAACATCCCCAGCATCCGCAATGCGTACACACCCGATAACGAAGTGCTGGCACGCCATTCTTCGGGAGACATTTGGGTTTGGTTTGATCGAGCCATCTTTTACCATCCGAAAGGCCGTCTGAAAAACATAAAACCGCACAGCGGCTGCATTTTTGCAGGAGAGGCCGTTTGAAAACTGTATAAAGCGGCGGATTATATACCAATCGCGGCAGGAAACCACCGACAGATGCCGCGCGGGCAGGCGGCCGAATCTGCTACAATCCACGCTTTACCGAACAGCCGTGCGTCTGAAGCGATTTTCAGACGGCCAAAATATATAGGGAGGCCGTCTGAAAAAAGGCACACCGCGCGGCACAGCAAGAAGGATTACACAATGAGCAAGAAACGCGTCCTCACAGGCGTAACCACTACCGGCATCCCGCATCTGGGCAACTACGTCGGCGCCATCCGCCCTGCCGTCCGCGCGGCGCAAAACCCCGATACCGAATCCTTCCTTTTCCTCGCCGACTACCACGGCATCATCAAATGCCACGAGCCGGAGATGATTCACCAATCCACCCAGGCCGTTGCCGCTACTTGGCTGGCCTGTGGACTCGATCCCGAGCGCACCACCTTCTACCGCCAAAGCGACATTCCCGAAGTGATGGAATTGAACTGGATTCTGACCTGCATCACCGCCAAAGGCCTGATGAACCGCGCCCACGCTTATAAAGCCGCCGTGCAGGCAAACGCTGAAAACAATCAGGAAGACCCCGACCACGGCGTAGAAATGGGTCTGTACAGCTACCCTATCCTGATGACTGCCGACATCCTCATGTTCAACGCCAACGAAGTGCCCGTCGGCCGCGACCAAATCCAACACGTCGAAATGGCGCGCGACATCGCCGGCCGCTTCAACCACCGCTTCAAAGAAGTCTTCACCCTGCCCAAAGTGAAAATCGACGAAAACGTCGAACTCTTGGTCGGCTTGGACGGACGCAAAATGTCCAAATCCTACGACAACACCATTCCGCTTTGGGAAAACAACAAGAAAACCCAAAAATCGGTCAGCAAAATTATCACCAATATGAAAGAGCCGGGCGAGCCGAAACAGCCCGACGAAAGCCCCTTGTTTGAAATCTACAAAGCCTTCTCCACGCCGTCTGAAACCGCAGCGTTCACACAAATGCTTGCCGAAGGCCTGGCATGGGGCGAAGCCAAAAAGCTCTTGGCCGCCAAAATCAACGCCGAGCTGGCAGAACCGCGCGAACGCTACAACGAGCTGACCGCCAATCCTTCGCAAATCGAAGACATCCTGCAGGCAGGCGCAGCCAAAGCGCGCAAAGAAGCGCGCGAACTGCTGGACAAAGTACGCGACGCCGTCGGCATCCGTCCATTGAAGTAAACGAATGGCCTGCCTTATTCCAAAGGCAGGCCGTCTGAAAAATAAAACTGCTGTTAATTGTGAGGAAAAATGCAGAAAATTCTAATTTCCCTGCTTTTGGCCGCTGCCATTCCGGCTTTGGCGCAAACGCCGAAAACCAAAAGCGAAACCGTTAAAGCGGAATACTGCCCAAGGCCGTCTGAAAAACAGGAATGCGGAAAAATCGAGATAACCCGCCTGATGTTTGCCGAACAGGCCCTGACGGCATTCTCCGACGGCTTGTTGTATGACGGTCTTGAAGAATTAGAGCTGGCAGATTTCTCGCCAAGCCATGTGTGGAAAAAATTGAAAGAAACAGTAGATGAAACCAAGGACGACGAGGGTAAATACCTGCGTTTGGAATACATTGCGGGCAACACCTTGTTCGGCTATTCGCCCGACTACTTAACCATACGCACCAATATATGGATTTACGGCGGCGGTGCGCATGGCAATGGCGGAGAATATTTCAGCACGGTTCCGCGTCGAGGCAAAGTAGAAAAACTGACAACGGACGACATCCTTCTGCCCGGCAAGAAAGCCGCATTCATTGCCTTGGTAAAAGAAGGAGTGGCTGATGAATATGTGGCGGCAGGCAAAGCCCAAAACCGCCAAGAAGCCTTGGAAATGTTGCCTTCCGGTTTCGAGCAAGATTATCAAAAAACGGATTTTAACTGGGCTTTGGATAAAAACGGCCTCTATTTCGCCTTTAATCCCTATTCCCTCGGCGGCTATGTGAATACGGCCTACTTTACCCTGCCGGCCAACAAACTGCAGGGCATCGTCAAGCCGGAATGGCTGCGCCAGTCACAGAGATTTCATAAAACAGCCAAAGACTGAAGATGAAGGCCGTCTGAAACGGTTAAATTGGTTTCAGACGGCGTGAAGTACCCATAATGGATGCCGGGCAAACGGCAGGAAAAGATGAAGATGATTTGATGAAGATGATTTACGGAATAGGTACCGATTTGACCGATGTGAAGCGTATTGAAAAGCTGCATCAGAAATACGGCCGCGCGTTTGCCGAACGTATCCTGCATCCGGTGGAATTAACGGAGTTTTCCGCTGCCGTGCGGCCGTCAGTTTTTTTGGCCAAACGGTTTGCCGCCAAAGAGGCTTTTGCCAAAGCTGTCGGCACCGGCATTCGGGGGGCGGTATCGCTGCAGCATATCGGTATCGGCCACGATGTGTTGGGCAAGCCCGAATATTTCTACGCCGCACCGCTGCAAAACTGGTTGGACGCGCAAGGCATCCGCCGAGTGCATTTGAGTCTAAGCGATGAGGATAATCATGTTTTAGCGTTTGCCATAGCGGAAAACTGAGGTTTGCGTGCATGAACAAGAGGCCGTCTGAAAAATAAAGTTTCAGACGGCCTCTTTAATATAGTGGATTAAATTTAAACCAGTACGGCGTTGCCTCGCCTTGCCGTACTATCTGTACTGTCTGCGGCTTCGTCGCCTTGTCCTGATTCAAATTTAATCCACTATATTGCCGTACGGTTCTATTCGTAAATGACGCAGTTGCTGTCGGTGCCGTTGGCGTTGCTGAAATAAGTATTGCTTTCCGAACAGGAAGAAGAGCTGGTTTCGCAGAGTGTCAGTATCATATCCTGATTGATTTTCAACACCCTCGGTTCGCTGTCTTTGTTTAAGGCGACAGCTTTGACGGTAAAGTTGTCCGGAAGGGCGCCGCGTGCATTTCCCTGCATCCTGAAGCAGAAATAGTCATTTTGTTTGACAGCCAAATCAGCCCAAGTAGTCGAATTCTTTTTAAAACTTTTATGCTGGGCATAAAATCGTTCGAGTGCATGTGCATTGTTCTGCAAGGCCGAAGCCGCCTGTTTTAATCGGGCGTCTTTGACATAACGCTGATAGGCAGGCAGGGCAATGGCAGCCAAAACAGCCGTCACCGCAACGGCAAACAATATTTCATACAAACTGAAGCCGGAAATGGAATACTGCCGATTCATTTTATTCCCCTTTAAAATGAGTAAAAGCGAATCGGCAGTATTCTGTATTTAGTATGATTTGTAAAGGATAATTTTATCAATACATTACGCACTCGTCAGCAGCTTCGCAGATGACGACGGTGCCGCTGTCATCTAACTGTAGGAAACGGGTTTCGCTGCTGTTGCTGGTGCTGTTGGGTTTAGCGGTCAAAGTAAAATGGTTGTCTTTGTATGTGCCCTCAATATTAAAGTAACGGTTGTCGTTTTTTAGTTTGTCAAAACCGGTAAATTTACGCTTTTGAGCATAGTAGCGTTCCAAACGCTGTGAGTTGTTCAATAAATCGGCGCGAGCATTTTCCAAACGGGAGCTGCGGACGAACCGGTCGTAAGAAGGAAGGGCGATTGCGGCAAGAATGGCCACAATGGCAACAGTAATTAATACTTCAATCAAAGTGAAGCCGCGTAGGGGATGTTTGTTCATCATGTTTCAACCTGTAATGTGAAAGCCGCCGTTTAATGTGATGTATGAGGCTGACCTGTTGCAATGCAACTTCGTAATTATAGCGAACTTCCGTTTAGTTTAGGGCTGAGGCGGGTAAGTAGATGATAAGCGGTTTTTTTGAGTGATAATCGGCGTATTGAAAAATCCGTTTCCGTTGCAGTGAAACAACGGAAATGCCTTAAGCATCGTATCTATTGGCCGGCATATGGATGCGCTATGTAACCGATATCATTGTGTTATATGTAAAGTTATTCGGCTTCGTGTAAATCAAAAAAAGTAAAAATACTTTTGAGACAATGAGGTAATAGGGTTCTTGCGTGGTTTGGCTGCTTGGCTGCATTCCGGGTTTACAGTACACTTCCCGCCGTTTTTCTTAAATCTAAACCGAATTTGGAAGAAAGCAGTTGTCAATGATGAAAAAAACTGTGAAATGGATTGCGATTCCGGCAGTCGCATTGGTTGCAGCCTATAGCGTATGGTCTTATTTCCAGCCCGAACCTCAAACTTCTTACATCACGGAAACGGTCAAACGCGGCGACATCAGCCAGACGGTATCCGCTACGGGCGAGATTTCGCCGTCGAACTTGGTGTCGGTGGGCGCGCAGGCTTCGGGGCAGATTAAGAAGCTGTACGTCAAGCTCGGGCAGCAGGTTAAAAAGGGCGATTTGATTGCAGAAATCAATTCGACCACTCAGGTGAATACGCTGAATACGGAAAAATCCAAGCTGGAAACGTATCAGGCGAAATTGGTTTCTGCCGGAATTGCGCTGAACAGTGCGGAGAAGAAATACAAGCGAGAAGCGGCTTTGTGGAAGAAAAACGCGACGTCCAAAGAGGATTTGGAAAGCGCGCAGGATGCGTTGGCTGCGGCTAAGGCGAACGTTGCCGAGCTGAAGGCTTCCATCAAGCAAACCAAAATCTCCATCAATACCGCCGAATCAGAATTGGGCTATACCCGCATTACCGCGACGATGGACGGTACGGTGGTGGCGATTCCGGTGGAAGAAGGGCAGACCGTGAACGCGGTGCAGTCCACGCCGACGATTATCCAGTTGGCGAATCTGGGTACGATGTTGAACAAAATGCAGATTGCCGAAGGCGATATTACGAAGGTGAAGGCGGGGCAGGATATTTCGTTTACGATTTTGTCCGAACCGGATACGCCGATTAAGGCGAAGCTCGACAGCGTCGATCCGGGCTTGACCACGATGTCGCTGGGCAGCTACACCACCAGCACGGACACGACTTCCAATGCGATTTATTACTACGCCCGCGCTTTGGTGCCTAATCCCGACGGCAAACTTTCCATCGGTATGACCACGCAGAATACGATTGAAATCAACAGCGTGAAAAACGTTTTGCTCGTGCCGACGCTGACGATTAAAAAACACGACGGCAAATCGTTTGTCAGCGTTTTAGGCGCGGACGGTAAAGCTTCGGAACGCGAGATTACGGTCGGTCTGAAAGACAGTATGAATACCGAAGTGAAAAGCGGTTTGAAAGAAGGCGACAAGGTGGTGATGTCGGAAATGAGCGCGGCGGAGCAGGCTGAAGCGGCACAACGCGCCATGCAGGGTCCGCCGAGATAAATAGGCAACAGGTCGTCTGAAAGTTTTGTTTCTTAGCAAAATCCCCCTTTCAGACGGCCTTTCCACTCCATACATCATTATCGGTCGGAAACACTTATGAGCTTAATCGAATGTAAAAACATCAACCGCTACTTCGGCAGCGGCGCGAACCGCGTTCATGTTTTGAAAGATGTCAGCCTGTCGATAGAGAAGGGCGATTTCGTCGCCATCATCGGGCAGTCCGGTTCGGGCAAATCCACGCTGATGAACATCCTCGGCTGCTTGGATAGCGCGACTTCGGGTTCGTATCAAATCGACGGCATCGAAACCGCCAAAATGGAGCCGGACGAACTGGCGGCATTGCGGCGCGAACGCTTCGGCTTTATTTTCCAACGCTACAACTTGTTAGGCTCGCTGACGGCGCGGGACAACGTCGCCCTGCCTGCCGTGTATATGGGCATGGGCGGCAAAGAGCGTTCTAATCGTGCGGAGAAGTTGTTGCAGGATTTGGGTCTGGAAGGCAAAGAAGGCAACAAACCCAGCGAACTTTCCGGCGGCCAGCAGCAGCGTGTCTCCATCGCCCGCGCCCTGATGAACGGCGGCGAAATCATCTTTGCCGACGAACCGACCGGCGCGCTCGATACCGCCAGCGGCAAAAACGTCATCGAAATCATCCAAAAGCTGCATAAAGAAGGGCATACCGTGATTATGGTCACGCACGATCCCGGTATCGCCGCCATCGCCAACCGCATCATCGAAATCCGCGACGGCGAAATCATCTCCGACAGTTCAAAAAATCCCGAAATCCCCGAAAGCAAAATAGAACGCATCAAAGAAAAATCTTCGTGGCTGTTTTATTACGACCAATTCGTCGAAGCCTTCAAAATGTCGGTGCAGGCGATTATGGCGCACAAAATGCGTTCGCTCCTGACCATGCTCGGCATCATCATCGGCATTGCCTCGGTCGTGTCCGTCGTCGCTTTGGGCAACGGCTCCGAGAAAAAAATCCTCGCAGACATCAGCGCGATGGGGACGAACACCATCAGCATCTTCCCCGGACGCGGTTTCGGCGACAGGCGCAGCGGCAGGATTAAAACCCTGACCATTGACGACGCGAAAGTCATCGCCAAACAAAGCTACGTCGCTTCCGCCACGCCGCAAACGACCTCCGGTGGCACGTTGACCTACCGCAACACCGACCTGACCGCCTCGCTTTACGGCGTGGGTGAACAATATTTCGACGTGCGCGGGCTGAAGCTGGAATCAGGCCGCCTGTTTGACGAGGGCGATGTGAAAGAAGACGCGCAAGTCGTCGTGATTGACCAAAATACCAAAAACAAACTTTTCGGCGAAGACACCGATCCTTTGGGTAAAACAATTCTTTTCAAAAAACGCCCGCTGACCGTCATCGGCGTGATGAAAAAAGAGGAAAATTCTTTCGGTAACGCCGACGTATTGATGCTTTGGTCGCCCTATACGACCGTGATGCACCAAATCACTGGCGAGAGCCACACCAACTCGATTACCGTCAAAATCAAAGACGACGCCAACACCCAAGTCGCCGAAAAAGGACTGACCGAGCTGCTCAAAACGCGGCACGGCACGGAAGACTTTTTCATGAACAACAGCGACAGCATCAAGCAGATGGTCGAAACCACCACCGGCACGATGAAGCTGCTGATTTCTTCCATCGCCCTGATTTCATTGGTGGTCGGCGGTATCGGCGTGATGAACATCATGCTGGTGTCGGTTACCGAGCGTACCAAAGAAATCGGCGTGCGCATGGCGATCGGTGCGCGGCGCAACAACATCCTGCAACAATTCCTGATTGAAGCGGTCTTAATCTGTATCATCGGCGGCTTGGTCGGGGTAGGGCTGTCCACGCTCATCAGCCTTGTGTTCAACCATTTCGTAACCGAGTTTCCGATGGAAATTTCCGTAATGTCCGTCATCGGTGCGGTTGTCTGCTCGACAGCCATCGGCGTGGCGTTCGGTTTTATGCCCGCCAACAAAGCTTCCAAACTCAACCCGATTGACGCCTTGTCTAAGGATTAAAGTTTCAGACGGCCTCCAAACCCAAAAGGTCGTCTGAAAACACAGTTTGGCTATTGTCATTACAATGAACATATAGTGGATTAACAAAAATCAGGACAAGGCGACGAAGCCGCAGACAGTACAAATAGTACGGAACCGATTCACTTGGTGCTTCAGCACCTTAGAGAATCGTTCTCTTTGAGCTAAGGCGAGGCAACGCCGTACTGGTTTAAAGTTAATCCACTACACACACACCGAGGAAAACCAAATGATTACCCTACATGTATTGGCACAGTCCCGCGCCCTGCGCATCGTCTGGCTGCTCGAACTCATCGGCGCACCGTATCAAATCAAAACCTACGCGCGCCATCCCGAAACCCTGCTCGCGCCCGACGAACTCAAAGCCGTTCACCCGCTGGGCAAGTCCCCCGTTATCGACGACGACGGATTCGTGCTCAACGAAAGCGGCGCGATTACCGACTACCTGATTCAAACCTACGGCGGAGGACGCTTCATGCCCGAACGCGGCAGCCAAGATTACTGGCATTACCAACGCTGGCTGCACTATGCCGAAGGTTCGCTGATGCCCTTGCTTTTGCTTGGGCTGGTGTTCCGCAAAATAGAAAACGCCCCCATGCCGTTTTTCGTCAAACCCGTCGCACGCAAAATCAGCGGCAACGTCAAAAACGGCTTTATCGAGCCGCAAGCCGCCCTGCATCTAGCCTATGTCGAAAACGAATTAAACGGCAAAGACTGGCTGGTCAGTAACCAACTCAGCGGCGCGGACATCATGATGAGTTACCCGCTGCAAGCCGCCGCCGACCGCTTCGGATTGGCGGAATATCCCAACATCCGCGCCTATTTGCAGCGCATCGAAAACGACTCCGCCTATCAAACGGCGGTACAGAAAGCAGGCGACCCGCTGCTGCGTTTGGATAAATAAGGTCGTCTGAAAAAGCAAAAGTCGGGTTTGGCTGCCCGACGAGATACCGAACACACGATTCACACAATACATTGCGAAAACAGCCCGAAGGTCGTCCGAACCCGCAACATATAGTGGATTAACTAAATCAGGACAAGGCGACGAAGTCGCAGACAGTACAGATAGTACGGAACCGATTCACTTGGTGCTTCAGCACCTTAGAGAATCGTTCTCTTTGAGCTAAGGCGAGGCAACACCGTACTGGTTTAAAGTTAATCCACTATATTTCAGACGACCCCTCCCGAAACAGGCATCTTCAGCCTTCAATACAAGGAAACCTATGGACGTTTACGCAACATACACAGCCCATTCACAAAGCGGCATCGAACAAATCAAAGCCTCCACCGGCACGCCAGCCGCCGTAGCCGAATGCAGCGCAGGCAAACTCTGGGACGCGCTGCATTTCGTCCTGACCGGCAAAGGCTCGGACGATGCAGACGCAGCAAACCCGTTGAGCAAAGCCATGATTGGCAACATCCTGCGGCAGGACGAAGAAGCGGGCGAACACATCGGCTGGATTGGCGATACCGAAACTGCCGAAGTGGCGAAAGCCCTGAAGCAAACCGACTTCGCCGCGCTGCTTGACGGCAAAACCGCAGCAGATTTCCAAAACAGCCAAATCTACCCCGATATTTGGAGCGACGAAAAAGCCTTTGCCGAAACCCGCGCAGAATTGGCGCAGCGGTTTCAAGAACTCGCCGCGTTCTACCAAGCCGCCGCCGAACAGCATTGCGGCGTCGTGGTCAGGATTTCATGATTTCAGACGACCTTTTTAAATGGGCAGAGGTCGTCTGAAAAAAGTAAGTCGGATACTTGTATCCGACATAAATTCAAATAAGAAATGGCTTTGCCGTCATTACCGCCTGCGCGGGAATGGCAGTGGCGAAAGTAGCGTGGGCTTCGCCCACGAAAACCAGTTCATACATCCGTTTTCAGGTTTTCAGACGGCCTCCAAAACAAAGGCTAAAACATGAGTCCCGACAAAGTACAAAGAAGCAAGCTGAACACGCTGACCGACCTGCCCAATGTCGGCAAAGCCGTGGCGGAGGATTTGGCTTTGCTCGGCATCACGCAGCCGCAGGATTTGGCGGGGTAGGACGCTTACGAAATGTACGACCGCCTGTGCAGCCTGACCTCAACCCGACAAGATCTCTGCATGATCGACATTTTTCTGTCGCTGGTTGATTTTATGCAGGGGAACGAACCGAAGCCGTGGTGGCATTTTACGGATCAGCGAAAAGTGTTTTTAGCCGATAAACATAGTGGATTCAAATAAAAATACCCATGCCTGTCATTCCCGCGCAGGCGGGAATTCAGACCTAGGCATTTAAAGAATATTTTGGGATGCTGCAATTTCAAACCTCTAGATTCCCGCCTGCGCGGGAATGACGGTAAATGGCACTTCCAATATTGTTCAGACGACATCCCAACCAACCCTCCATGCCGTCTGAAAATTTAAACCGAAAGACACAACATGCAGACAAAACCTTTTTTTCAGACGGCATTATCCCTGTCGCTCGCCCTTGCCTTAAGCGCGTGCGCCGTCCACAGTACCGACAAAAACCTCACGCTCGAATCGACAGGGCAGGTGATGAGCGCGGCGGAGGCCGCCGAACGCTACGACGTAAACGGCAACTGGTGGGAAATCTACCAAAGCCCGCAGCTCAACGCCCTGATGGCGCAGGCTTTGGAAAACAATATCGATTTGAAACAGGCGGCCATCAGCGTCAATAAAGCCCTGTATCAGGCAAATATTTTGGGCGCGGATTTGGTGCCGTCGTTCAGCGGTTCTGTGGGCGCGTCTACATCCAAAAATCTGAAAACCGGCAGCCACGGCAACACCTTCAGCAGCCAGCTCGGTTTGAGCTACGAATTGGATTTGTGGCGCAAACTCAGTGCTACCGCCGACGCGCAAGTGTGGGAATACCAAGCCACGCGGCAGGATATGGCAAACACGCGCCTGACTTTGATCAACAATATCGCCGACGCCTATTTCAACATCGCCTATCTCAACGAAGCCATTGAATTGGCGCAAAAATCACTCAAGCAATATCAGGAAATCAACCGCATTGCCGAAGCCAAGTTCCGCTACGGCAGAGCCGATTCCAGCCAGCCGACGCAGGCGAAACAATCGCTGTTGAGTGCGCAAAACAACCTGATTTCCCTGAAAAGCAGCCTCGACACGCAAAAACAGGTTTTACGCAACCTGCTCAACCTCAAGCCGAACGAAGCCATCGCCGCCGACCCCGCGCAATTCCGCCTACCGTCCGTCAAAGGCGTGAACCTCGACGTACCGATTACCGTATTGGCGAACCGCCCCGACCTGCGCGCCGCCGAATACCGCCTGCAATCCTCGCTCCAATCCGTCGAAGCGCAAAAACGCAGTTGGTATCCCTCGATTACCTTGGGCGCGAGCTTGAGCACGTCGTCTGAAAAAGCCAAAAGCGCGTTCAATATCCCGCTCTTGGGCGGCTCCGCCACCATCAACCTGCCGTTCCTCAACTGGCAGACCATGAAATGGAAAGACAAAACCGCCCAAGCCAATTTCGACAGCGCCAAACTCGACTTTGAAAAAGCCCTGACTACCGCGCTGAACGAAGTCAACACCAACTACCTCGCCTACCAAAACGCCCAAGCCGCGCTTAACAACCAAGAGCAGCGTTACGCCTTGGACAAGAAAAACAGCCGCTACTACCAAGTGCGCTACCAGCACGGCAAAAACGAGCTGAAATACTGGCTGGAAGCGTTGAACACGGAATACGGCTCCGCCCAAAACGTACTGAACCAGCGGTATGGAACGCTGAAATACGAAAACATGGTGTATAAAGCGATGGCGGGACGTTATACGCCGAAATAAGGATAAGGGGCCGTCTGAAAAATGTTCAGACGGCCTTTTTTGATTGCCTGATGCTCAAGAATCCAGCAAATCCAATAATCCGATACGTGTGCGCAAACCCCAATAGCCGGACAGTCCCGTCGTGCTGTGGCGCACACGGCCGTTTTTCACCAAAACGATGGTCGGCGTTACCCGAACCTGCCATTGCCCCGACCATGCGCCGTCGGCATCGTTTACCGTATCAAACTGCCAGCCGTGCGTTTTCAGATATGCGCCCACTTCTTCATCGCTGCCGGAGCGCAAAGCCACGCCGATTACCGGAATGCCTTGGCGCGACAGTTTGTCTACCGCAGGCGAAGTATGGCGGCAGATGCCGCACCAAGAGCCCCAGAAATACAGCACGGCGGTACGGTTTCCGCCGGCTTCGGCCAGCGTGGTTTGCCGCCCCTGTATGGTGTGCAGCGGCAAAGCGGCCGCCCCAGGCGGCACATTCGGCGCGCGCCACCAGTCCAGGACAAGGCTGACGATGATGAAGGTTGCCGCCATCGCAAGGGCTTGGCGTAAGAATTTAAAAAGGTGTTTGCGTGTGATGTGCATATTATTTGTTTTCGGTTATCAGGATGGGCAGAGGTGTTTTTCAGACGGCCTCAATATTCAATTTCCAACCACAAAATCCACCGTATGCGCTTCGCTGTAATCGGGAATTTCCAGCTTATTGATCATGCGGTGTATCACATCGTTCGGCACGGAATGTTCGCGGTTACGGTTTTGCGACAGCAATTGCGTGTAAGGCACTTCCAAATAAATCAGGTGTACCCGCGCGCCGTAGTCGGCGAACATCGGCAGCCACTTGCTGCGCAGGTCGCGGTTGAGGTTGGTGGCGTTGAAGACAAATGACGTGCGCGCGCGCAGGTATTCTTTTGCCTGCTCTTTACCCAAGCGCACGGCTTCGGCGGTGTGTTTCGGGTCGGCAGGGTCGAGTTTGCGCTCGCGACGGATGTCGTCCAGCGACAGCATGGGCAGATGGGCGAGGTGTCGCCGGATATAGCTGTCTTTGCCGCTGCCCGCTATGGCGCACATGGCGTACACGTCAAAGGTTCGGTCGTCAAACGGTTGGTAATCAGGCATTTCGCTGCGGCCGTTGAGGTAAAGATAGCGGCCGTAATCGCTGGCGAAATCGCGCGCTTTGCCCCAGCAGCCGTTTTCTTCGCACAACTCGCGGAACAAGTCGATGCGCAGCAGGATATCCTGTTGATCGTTGCAGATGCGGCCAAGAATGTCGGCTTTGGCAAGCATGGCGAGGTGGGCGGTATCGACCTGCAAAGAAGCAGCGATGGCGGCGCGTTCCGGATTCGGTTTGTCGATTGCCCACAGCGGCAGCCCGTGCAAGCGCACAAGTTTGGCTATCGCTTCGCGCACGGCAAATGGCGCGACAAGTTCGGTGTAAAGCAGGGTGCGTGCCGTATATTCGCCTTTTTTGGCATGGTGCGGCGACACAATCCGCTCTTTGCCGCCTTGGCTTTCGCGCTTGGTGGTGCTGCGTTTTTCTACGTCGTGCAACATGGCGGCTGTAAATAAGATATGTTGCTCCTGCTCGCCGAGTGCTTGGAATTCGGGCAGTTGCAGCAGGGCTTCGCACACCATTTTGGTATGGACGAACACATCGCCTTCCGCGTGCCATTCAGGATCCTGCGGCACGTTTTTCATGTCGGCAAACCAGCTGAAACGGTGTTCCAAAGCTTGCCAGTCGGGGAGTTTGCCGGGTGTGTAGTGGGGGAATGTCCACATGGTGGTCTTTCTTATTATTGGATGGTTTGACTTCAGGTCGTCTGAAACTGCCAGCTTTGCCAATGGTATTTGTCGTAGTCGATAAGGCGGGCGGGTTTCCAGGTTTTTGTCCAATGCACATCGGTTTTAACGTGTTTGGCGCGAACGAGTTTGAAGAGGTTGTCAAACTCGTTGGACTGTACGGGCAGGTTGCCGTTGTTGGTGGCAAAATCAGCGGCGTTGCGGATGACGAAGCCTTCGCTGCATGCTTCGCCTGTTTTCGGGTCGTAGCCGCCGAGTTTGCCTGCGGTTTGTACGCTGTCTGTCCATGTTGCACCTAAATTGGCGGTAAGCCATTGTGCTAAGGCGGTGTCTTCGTCGGCGTATTTTGGGGTGAATTCGCTAAGCGGCTGCACGATGGGAAGTTCGGGGACTGTGGGGAAATCGAAAAGCTGAGCATAGAATTTGACTTCTTCCCACGACAGCCAATGTCCGCCGCGTCGGACGGCAAACAGGTAAAAATAGCTTTCCAACTGCGAATAGGCGATGGAGTGGATGCCGTACATGTTTTCGCCGAAAAGTTCGAGGTCGCCCAAGTCGTTTTTGATGTGCTGCCAGCGTTGTAGCAGCGGTTTGTCCCAAGGATGTTGGGTGGGGGCAGCATGGCTGCGGGCATAGAGGCCGTGGGCGGCGAAGCAGTTGTTTTGTCCATCCAGTTTTTCGGTCAATACCAATTGCGGCAGAGTAGCGAAATGTGCGAGGTAGCCGCGAGGCATAAAGCGGTCGTCTGAAGTTGTGCCCAAGCTGATGGGTGCGTGCAGGCTGCGGGCGTATTTTTGCGGGGTTTGGGTCATGTGCTTGGTCTTTCGGCTGGATTTTATTGTCAATCGTTTTTTCAGACGGCCTCCATTATAGTGGATTGGCTTGCATCGGGATAAGGTCGGGCAGGTTTATCTGTCTGATGCGCCGAAGGTCAGATGTAATTCATATTGTTCCGCGTGTTCTGCCAAGATGTGCTGCAAATCGCCGATCAGGCGGTTTATGGTGTGTGTGTATGCCGCGGTGTCGAGTTGGGACAGTGCGTCCAATTCGTCGAAACATTCGATGATGTTCTGTCATTCCGGTGTGCGGCAGGGCAGGATTTGACGGTAATTTTTCGGCAGCCGCAATGTCCAAATACCGGCTTCGGGCGGAATGCTGTTCGACTTTGTTGCAGTCGGCAGACCTCATGCCAATAGTGCGATGCAGAATGTCGGGTTTTTGGGGTGTATAGTGGATTAAATTTAAACCAGTACGGCGTTGCCTCGCCTTGCCGTACTATCTGTACTGTCTGCGGCTTCGTCGCCTTGTCCTGATTCAAATTTAATCCACTATATATGCAGGGTGGTCATTTTAGGTTTGCCGCTATTGCCGTATGGGCGGGAATAGGTGGTTTGGGAATGGTCGGAAGGCCGTCTGAAAGCGCAGCTTCAACGAAGTTAAAACGATTTGCGGTTTTCAGACGGCCTCTTCTTTGGACGGTTTGGCGGCAGATTGTACCCTGCTTTGAAACGGACGGTGGTTTTCCGTTCAGCCTTTGGCGGTAAAGCGTTTGTTAATCCGCAGGCGTTCGCCGCGGCCGGCTTTTTTGATTTCCAGCCAGTCGGCGTAGATGGCGTGGATAAGGTTGCGGATGGTTTCAAAGCCGTATTGCTGCGGGTCGGTGCCTTGTGCGGCCAGTTGTTTCGATACATCGCCCAAGCGCGCCCAGCCTTGTTCGTCGGCGGCCGCTTCGACGGCCTGCTGTACGGTGGCGATGATGCGGGTAACGGGCAGTTTGCTGTTTTTGGCAGCGGGTTCGGGTTTGGCCGGTGCCGGTTGTGCGGTGTCTGCCGTTTGGGCGGGGGCGGCATTTTCGTTTTTGGCTTGGTTTGATTTTTTGCCGCGCGTTTTGCGTTTCGGTGCGGCGTTGTGGCCGTCTGAAACGCTTTCTTCCGCCTGATTGGCTGCGGCGGGATTTTCAGACGGCCTTTCCGCCGGTTTTTCCGCGGGCTTGTCGGCAGGTTTGCTGCGGCGGACTTGGAGTTGGTTGTTGTCGGTGCGGTGTTCGAAGATGTCGAAGGATTTGATGAGGTCGGAGAGTTTGCCGTAGCCGTAAAGCCTGGAGTCGAAATCGGGGTTGATTTTGCTGATGTAGCTGCCGATGGGGCCGAGGTTGGCCCAGCCGAGGTCGTCGGCATTTTCGCGCACGGCGCGTTTGAGCAGGGGCAGCGCGTCGGGTGCGGCGGCGGATTCTTCGGCGGCAGGGTTGTTTTTGCCGTTGTTTTTCTCTTTTTCTTGGCGTTGTTTTTCGGGACGGAAGATTTCGGTGTAGACGAATTTGTCGCAGGCTTTGCGGAAGGCTTCGGGCGTTTTCTTTTCGCCGAAGCCGTATACGGTCAGGCCGCTTTCGCGCAGGCGGCTGGCCAGGCGGGTGAAGTCGGAATCGCTGGATACGATGCAGAAGCCGTCGAAGTTGCCGCTGTAGAGCAAATCCATCGCGTCGATGACCAGGGCCATGTCGGTGGCGTTTTTGCCTTTGGTGTAGGCGAATTGTTGGACGGGGATGATGGCGTGGGGCAGGAGGGCGGCTTTCCATTTGGAAAGGCCGTGGCTCCAGTCGCCGTAGATGCGTTTGACGCTGGCGATGCCGTATTTGGCGATTTCTTCGAGCAGGCGGTCGATGATGTCGGCGGGGGCGTTGTCGGCGTCGATGAGGACGGCGAGTTTTTTATTGGCCAGTGTGGTCATGGGGGCTCCGTGCTGTTTTGTCTATTGAGGCCGTCTGAAAACCGTTTTTCAGACGGCCTTATTGCAAATAAGGCAGCCCGTGTGTTCGGGCTGCCGTTTGTTTTACAGGCTGTAATACATTTCGAATTCCAGCGGGTGTGGCGCCATGCGGATGCGGCGCACGTCTTCTTCTTTGAAGGCGATGTAGCTTTCTATCCAGTCTTTGCTGAATACGCCGCCGCGCAGCAGGAATTCGTGGTCGGCTTTGAGGGCGGCCAGTGCTTCTTCCAGCGATGCGCAGACTGCAGGCACTTGCGCGTCTTCTTCGGGCGGGAGGTCGTAGAGATTTTTGCTGGCGGGGTCGCCCGGATGGATTTTGTTTTGGATGCCGTCCAAACCGGCCATCAGCAGGGCGGCAAAGGCCAGGTAGGGGTTGGCGGTCGGGTCGGGGAAGCGGGCTTCGATGCGGCGGGCTTTCACGCTGTTTACAAACGGGATGCGGATGGAGGCCGAACGGTTTTTGGCGGAATAGGCCAGTTTGGTCGGTGCTTCAAAATGCGGCACGAGACGTTTGTAGGAGTTGGTGGACGGATTGGTAATCGCGTTCAGGGCTTTGGCGTGTTTGATGATGCCGCCGATGTAGTAAAGCGCGGTGTCGCTCAGGCCGGCATAGCCGTCGCCTGCAAACAGGTTTTGGCCGTCTTTCCAGATGGATTGGTGGACGTGCATGCCGCTGCCGTTGTCGCCCATGATGGGTTTGGGCATGAAGGTGGCGGTTTTGCCGAAGTTGTGCGCGGTGTTTTGGATGACGTATTTCATGTCCTGCGTTTGGTCGGCGCGGCGCACCAGTGTGTTGAAGCGGGTGCCGATTTCCATTTGGCTGCCGGTGCCGACTTCGGCGTGGTGAACTTCGACTTCGATGCCGATTTCTTCCAGAATATTCACCATGGCCGAACGCAAATCCTGCCCTGCGTCCACGGGTGCGACGGGTGCGTAGCCGCCTTTCACGCCGGCGCGGTGACCGGTGTTTTGGCCGTCCAGATGCAGGCCGCTGGCCCATGCGCCGCTTTCGGAGGTGATTTCGTAGCGGGTTTTGTGCATGTCGGTTTCAAATTCGACGCCGTCGAAAACGAAGAATTCGGGTTCGGGGCCGAAGAAGGCGGTGTCGCCGATGCCTGAGGATTTCAGATAGGCTTCGGCGCGGCGGGCGATGGAGCGCGGGTCGCGGTCGTAGCCTTGTCCGTTGGCGGGGTCGATGACGTCGCAGGTCAGCACGACGGTAACGTCGTCGAAGAAGGGGTCGATGAAGGCGGTTGCAGGGTCGGGGCGCAGCTGCATGTCGGAAGCCTGGATGCCTTTCCAGCCGCCGATGGAGGAGCCGTCGAACGCCTGGCCGTTTTCAAACCATTCTTCGGGGTCGTCCAATACGATGCGGGCGGGAATGGTGAAGTGGTGCTGTTTGCCTTTGGTGTCGGTAAAACGCAAATCGACAAAACGGGCTTCGTGTTCTTCTATCAGTTTGATAACGTCTTTGACGGACATGGTCTGCTCCTGAGATGGCGGGAAAATGGGACGGCACGCAATATAAACATGAAAGGTAAAATTATCAACAATTTTACACCTTCGGCCGGGATGTTTGGGTTTGAACTTCGCCGCAGCCGCGCTTTCAGACGGCCTTTTCGATGGTGAGGCCGTCTGAAAGCGGGTTTCCGGCAACGGATGCGGCGTTGCCGCGCGGGATGTTCCGCCATTCCGCGCGTTTTGCGCCCAGCGCTTCTTCGAGGACGCGGCGGGCGTTTTCAGACGGCATCCGGCCGCAGAGGAAGACATCGACGGCGGCGAAGCCGTATTCCGGCCAGGTGTGGATGCTGATGTGCGATTCGGCCAAAAGCAGTACGCCGGTTACGCCGCCCGCGCCGCCGAAGGTGTGGAAGCGGCTGTCGAGTACGGTGGCCTGCGCGGCTTCGGCGGCGGCGGCAAGGATGGTTTTCAGACGGCCTTCATCGCGCAGGAGGGTGGGGTTGCAGCCGTAAAGGTCGAGCAGGCCGTGGCGGCTGAGGCTGCGGGTCATTTGTGGCCTCCGGAGAAGCCGCCGCCGTAATAGCCGCCGCTGCTGTTGTAGCCGCTGTAACCGCTGCTGTCGGTGTTGGAAAACATATAGTTCAGGCCGGTGGCCAGTGAGACGACTATCAGACTGACGGTGAGGAAGCGCGAGAGCGAAGGAACTGCGCCGTTTTCCGATGCCATGCCGAAGTTATACAGATAGAAGCCCGCGATGCCGACGGTGGTTGCTGTCCATTCGCCGTCGCCGTAGAAGAAGGCGGGCAGGTTGAGGACGCACAGGAGGGCGATGGTAATCCAAACGATGCCCGACGGGGTTTGCCTGTCGTCGCCGGACGGGGTATTCATCGCTGCCGTTTTCAGACCGAAGGCTTCGGCGATTTCGCGTTTGCTTGCGGGTTCGCTGCGGCTCCAGGCGATTTCGTTTACGGACAGTTCGGAGCCGATTTTGCCTTTGCCGCTTTTGTAGTCGCTGTGAAAGGTGAGGTCGCGGTGGCGGACGTGCCAGTAGAACGCGCCGGCGGCGTAGCCGACACGGCTGCCGTAGTCGTAAAGTTTGTCGCCTCCTTGGGGTTGGCCGTGGCGGTCGAGGCGCGGCCAGTCGTGGAGGGTTTGGGCGATTTCCCAGCCGCTGTCGGATTCGATCAGCCAGAGGAAGCTGCCGGAGGTCGGATGGTAGAGCAGGTATTCGCGCCAGAATCCTTCGGGGACGATGCCGGTGGGGCGTTTGAAGGCGTACATCAGGTCAAAGGCGGTTTGGGCTTCGAGTTCTTCTTTGTGTACCGCGCCGATGACGATGTAGTTGCGGCCGCGCAGTTTGCCCTTGCTGCCGATAGGCAGGGTAAGTGCTTTTTGCTGGGCGGCGCGCATGGCGTCGGCTTCGATGAGTTCGACTGTGCCGCCGACGGCTTCCAGGTCGCTGCCGCAGCTCGGGCAGAGGATGTTGTTGGCCAATCCGTCCACCCAGTGTACGGGCGAGCCGCAGTTGGGGCAGTTTTCGGATTGGCGCGTGCCTTTCAGACGGCCTGCACCGGCGGTGATTTGGTCTTCGGTGCGCAGATTTTCCAGTTGCAGGTCGTCGAGTTTGACGGTGTTGCCGGCGTAGAGGGACGGCGGGTCGTCGCCGTAGTCGGTGGTGAGGAAGAGGTTTTCGTAACGCCAGTCTGCGGTTCGGCTTTCGATGTCGCGGTTGAATTCAAACGGCAGCTCGCCTTGTGCGGCGGCGTGTTTCATCGTGACGCGGCGCACGTCGGCGGCCATGAAGCGTTTGCCGTTGTAGTCGAGGGTGGAGAAGCCGGCGCGGATGTCGTCGAAGGGGGGGAGTTGGAGTGCGGATTCGATTTGCGGACGGGTCAGGGAATAGATGTCGCCGGATTCGGACAGCCAGCCCGTGCCGCCTTCGTCGAACAGGATGTGCCATTCGTTCCACACGCCCGCGTCGTAGTGCATCTGCAAACGGCCGATGATGTTGAACGCGGCCGTGCCGTAGCGGCCGCGCGTGCCGATTTGCAGCGGGCTGAAGTCTTCCAGCAGGGCGGAGTCGCGGCCTTTGTCGATGATGCCGCCGTCTTGGCGTACCAACATGCTGTTGCAATAGCCGCAGACCAGCGTAACCGAGGTGGGGGAATGGGCGTGTACGGGTGCGCCGCAGCTTGGGCAGTCGGTATGGAAGAAGGGTTCGCTCATGGTCGGTATTTCCTAGGCGGGCGGGTGGCCAATTATACGGTTTTGGTTTTCAGACGGCCTCTATGTATGCGGCAGGAGGCCGTCTGAAAAGTTATTCCGCCGTTGCGGGCGGCGTTCGGGGCAGGGCGGCACGGTTGTTCAGGTGTGCGGTACGGCCGGTTTCGGGGAGGCGGTAGTCGGCCTCTATCAAATAAGTCGTGCCCGCGTGGCTCAGCAGGCGCAGGTCGGCGGGGCCGAAGCGGGCCGGTTGTTCACGGCCGCACAGGCTGTCTTCCAAACCGAGGCAGTCGATTTGCCGCAGTTCGCCGTCGCGTCCCTCGGCAATCAGGCGGTGGCGGCAGATGGTGGTGCTGCCGGTGCGGCGGTCTTTGAAGCAGGTGTACTGGGCGTTTAGTTGCGCCTGCGTCATGCGGATTTCGCGGTCGGGCGCGGTTAGTTCCTGTCGGCGGTGGGAAATGCCGGCGGCGATGACGGCCAGTCCGACGGCAGCAAGCAGTGCCATGATGCAGATAACGGCAATTTTCGCGCTTTTGTCGCGGCGGACGTTTCCGCCGTCTGGCGGGGTGTTGCCGACATCGAGGTTGTCGCGCAGGCCCAGCCGCTGGCAGAGCAGGCGGCAGAAGGCTGCGGTTTCTGTGTAATCCGCGCCGTAGGGCATCATGAGGTAACCTTTTTCGCCGGCCGAGGCGTGGGTCAGCGTTACGATGCAGCCGCCTTTGGGCAGCCACAGGCCGAAATGGCCGTCGAGTTGCAGCGTTTCGCCGATTTTGTTGTAGTGGTAGCGTTGCAGGCGGGCGTTGGCCAAATCCAGGCGGACGAAATCCTGAGGCCGGAAGGAATACATGTTTTCCGTCCTGAGGTTTCCGGAGTCGGGAATCAAGTAAGGGATGCCATCCGCCATTTTGCCGCCGAACCAAAATAGGCTGAATACGGCGGCTGCGACGGACAATAAAATCAGCAGCCCGAACAGCTGGGGCGTTTTCGGCAGCATCCATGCCGCCAGCAGCAATACGTCGGCGGCCAGCATAATGCGGGAAACCTTCCTGCCGCCTGCGGCATCCAAGTACGGCGACGGGTTGGCAAACCATAATACGTCCGCGCCCGCTTCCAGTTCGCGCGTCAGACGTTGCAGCATTTGGCGGCTGCTTTCCGTCAGGACTTCGGGCGGCAGGGTGGGCGGATGTTTCGGCACGGGGCTTCCTTGTTTTGTCGGTCGGCCTTTTTCAGACGGCCTTTTGGGAATGTGGGGCCGTCTGAAAAACGGATTTTTTGTGGTGTCAAACCGCCGAAGGGCGGTTGGCAAACGGGTTGCCTTTATGCTGCTTTTCCTCATGCGCCGAAGTGATGGGGAAGGCGGCCCTGTTTGCGTATTGCGGTTTGTTTGTTGTGATGTGAGGCCGTCTGAAAAAAAGGAAACGGTTTTTCAGACGGCCTTTTGCCGCCGTTTAATTGATGAGTTGTTTTAACACCTCGGCTTTGGCTTTTTCGTAATCGTCGGCAGAAATCAGGCCGCCGTCGAGCAGGCCTTTCAGTTTTTGCAGTTTGGCCTGAGGGTCTTCTGCGGCAGCCGGGGCGGCGGTTGCCGTTGCGGCTGCGGCGGTACCTGCTGCCGCGGGCTGCATCATGCCGGCCATTGCGCCCGCCACGGTTTGCCCGATGCCTGCGCCCACGCCCAAGCCTGCGCCGATGCCGGCCAGTCCGCCTTCGTTTTGCGCCGCCATGGTGATGGATTCGGCGGTTTGGTATTGGGCGAACTTGCCCATGTCGCCGACGATGCCCATGGAGATTTTTTTGTCGAGTGCTTTTTGGATGTTCTCCGGCAGGCTGATGCTTTCGACGGTGAAGTTTTCCAGCGTGAGGCCGAGTTTGGCAAACTCGGGCGCGAGCAGGCCGGTCAGTTGCTGCGACAGCAGGACTTGGTTGGCGGCCATGTCGAGGAAGGGGATGCCGGAAGTGCCGAAGGCGGTGGCAAGCTGGGTAACGGCGAGGTTGCGCAGCTGCTGTTCGAGCTGTGCGCCGGTGTAGCTTTCCACAACGCCGCTGACTTCTTTAAAGAATTTTTCCGGGTCGGCGATGCGGTAGCTGTACATGCCGAAGGAGCGCAGTTGCACCGCGCCGAATTCGGCATCGCGTACGGTAACGGGTTGCGCCGTGCCCCATTTGCGGCCGAGCTGCTGTTTGGTGTTGAAGAAGTAAACGTCGGATTTGAACGGGGATTGGAAGAGTTTGTCCCAGTTTTTCAGGTAGGTCAGGATGGGCAGGGTTTGTGTGTTGAGCGTGTAGCGGCCGGCGGGGAATACGTCGGCGGTTTTGCCTTCGTCCACAAACATCGCCATCTGCGCCTCGCGCACGGTCAGGCTGGCGCCGTTTTGGATTTCCTGGTCGGCAATGGGAAAACGCCATACCAGGGTTTCCTCGTCGGGATTTTCCCACTGGATGATGTCGATGAACTGCTTCTTGATAAAGTTGAACATGGAGGAGTCCTTTCGTTAAGACAGACAGGCGGCGTTGAGCAGGCCGATGGCTATGGAAATCGAGCCGAACAGGGTACCGACGGCGACATTGTTGCCCGCCAGTTCTTCGGATGCCTGCGGAATCAGGCGGGTGGCGGCGAAGTACACCAAAATTTGCAACACGGCGGCGGCCGCGCCCCACAGGACGAAGTCGGGCAGGCTGACGCTGTGGGCGATGCTGGATGCCAGCGGCAGGCAGAATCCGACCAGTGCGCCGCCGAAGGAGAGGGCGCAGGCGAGGTTGCCGTTTTTAATCAGCTTCAGTTCGCGCACCGGCGTGATTTTCAGGTAAACCGTGCCGAAAACCAGCAGCATCAGTATGGATGAGAACATATATTGCAGGTATTGGCCGTATTGGACGAGTGAAATGGACATGGTTTCTTCCCAAAAAAGGCGGACGGCCGATTATGCCATAAATTATCGTGCAATCATGATGTTTGAGGCGGACTTTATCCGCACGCGCGTCCGTCTTTCAGACGGCCTGCCGAAACCTCGGTCGGCGGGTTTAAAAAGCATGCGGATAAGCCTATAATCCGCAGGCCGTCTGAAACGGGCCGACCGCTTTCAGGCGGCCTGTATTTCCACCGACACCGAAACGACAAAGGACGACGAACCATGAGACCACTGCGCGCCGACATCCGCCTCGACCGCCTGCGGGAAAACTACCAAACCCTGAAACGGCTGCACGGCGGCAAGATGCTGGCCGTCTTAAAGGCGGACGCATACGGGCACGGCGCGGTACGCTGCGCCCACGCGCTGGCCGATTTGGCCGACGGGTTTGCCGTCGCCTTTTTGGAAGAGGCCGTCGAACTGCGCAAACAAGGCATCACGCAGCCCATCGTGCTGCTGGAGGGCGTGTTCGATGCCGCCGAATACGCCGCCGTGGACGAATACGGCCTGTGGCCGGTGGTGGCCGACCAATGGCAGCTCGAAACCCTGTTGAAACACGAATGGAAAACGCCGGTGAAAGTGTGGCTGAAAATGGATTCCGGCATGCACCGCGCCGGCTTTTTCCCGCACAACTACGCTTCGGCCTACACCGCCCTCGCGCAAAGCGGCAAAGTTTCCGACATCGTGAAAATCAGCCACTTCGCCTGTGCCGACGAAGAAGAACGCGGCATGACCGAAATGCAGCTTGAGGCCTTCGACATGGGCTGCGCCGGCCTGGCGGGCGAAGAGAGCCTGGCCAATTCCGCCGCCATGCTGGCCTATCCGCAGGCGCGGCGCGATTGGGGCAGGGCGGGGCTGGCCTTGTACGGCATCGACCCGTTCCTAGAAAATGACCCGCGCATCAAGCCCGTGATGAGGCTGGTGAGCTGCGTGTTTGCCGAACGCGTTTTGCAGCCGCACGAGCCGATAGGCTACGGCGCATCGTTTTACACCAAACGCTCCACCCGCGTCGGACTGGCGGCCTGCGGCTATGCCGACGGTTATCCGCGCCGTGCGGCAACCGGCACGCCCGTGGCCGTGAACGGCCGCCGCAGCCGCATCCTCGGCAGGGTTTCGATGGACATGCTGACCGTCGAATTGGCCGATACCCACGAAGGCGTAGGCAGCGAAGTGGAACTGTGGGGCGACACCGTTAGCATCAACGAAGTCGCCGCCGCGGCAGGCACCATCGCCTACGAACTGCTGTGCAACGTCAAACGTGCGAAATTCGTTTACATCCAATAGGCGGGAAAGCCGCAGAGGCCGTCTGAAAAACACTTTCAGACGGCCTGAAACATAAAAAGACAAAGGTAAAACAACATGACGACCGAAACCGCCACTTTGGCTTTGGCCAAACAGCTCATCGCCCGCGCATCCGTTACCCCCGACGACCAAGGCTGTCAGGAACTGCTGGCCGAACGCCTGCAAAAAATCGGCTTTACCGTCGAACAGCTGGATTTCGGCCAAACCAAAAACATTTGGGCGCGGCGCGGCAGCGGCGCACCGCTGCTGTGCTTCGCCGGACATACCGACGTCGTCCCCAGCGGGCCGGAGGACAAATGGACATCGCCGCCGTTCGAGCCGACCGAACGCGACGGCCGCCTCTACGGACGCGGCGCGGCGGACATGAAAAGCAGCATCGCCGCCTTCGTTACCGCCTGCGAACGCTTCGTGGCCGCCCGCCCGGACCACGCGGGCAGCATCGCCCTTTTGATTACATCGGACGAGGAAGGTGACGCGCTGGACGGCACCACCAAAGTGGTGGACGTTTTGAAAGCGCGCGGCGAAACCATAGACTACTGCATCGTCGGCGAGCCGACCGCCGTCGATACTTTGGGCGATACGGTTAAAAACGGCAGGCGCGGTTCGCTGTCGGGCAACCTGACCGTTAAAGGCAAGCAAGGCCACACCGCCTACCCGCATCTGGCCGAAAACCCCGTCCACAAAGCCGCCCCTGCGCTGGCCGAGCTCGCCGCCGCCGAATGGGATCGGGGCAACGCCTATTTCCCGCCGACCGGCTTCCAAATTTCCAACATCAACGGCGGCACCGGTGCGACCAACGTCATCCCCGGCGAGTTGAACGTCAAATTCAATTTCCGTTTCTCTACCGAATCCGATTCAGACGGCCTGAAACGGCGCGTGCACGAAATCTTGGACAAACACGGTCTGAATTACGATTTGCAGTGGACGCTTTCCGGCCAACCCTTCCTGACCGAAGTGGGCAGGCTGACCGAAGCCGCGCAGGCCGCCGTTGCCGAAATCTGCGGCGTGCGCGCGGAACTCTCCACCAGCGGCGGCACTTCAGACGGCCGCTTCATCAAAGCCATTGCGCGCGAACTCATCGAATTGGGGCCGGTAAACGCCACCATCCATCAGATTGACGAAAACGTCGAACTCTCCGCCCTGCCGAAACTGTCGGCAGTCTACGAACGGATGCTGGCAGAATTGCTGGTGTAGGGATGCTTTAACTATCCGAGGCCGTCTGAAAGCTTGGTTTTCAGACGGCCTCGATTGTTTTCGGTTTGCCGTTTTGCGGCAAAATCAAATTCCGCAGTCAGTATTTGCCGTGCGGAGGATGCGCACGGCCGGCACATCGATGCGCATGGATGCGGTGCTTAAAATCAGCTTGATTTAAATTGTCTTATTTTTGCAACTTAATAACATATAAAGTTATGGTATAACTTGACTAAATGACCGCGTGGTCGCGAAAATTCCGCGTTTTTTTTGGGCGGCAGGCCGGACAAATTGTTGGCCGATTTGGGCGTGCCGAAAGGTTATTTCAAATCGAGAAACATCGGATAAATCAATGGAACATGCTTTTACAAACAGACTATTACCGCTAACGGCAGCACTCATGCTGGCGTTTCCCGCTTATGCCGCCGCAGCCGGACAGAGTGCGGACAAGCCGTTGGATGCGGAAGTGGCTTCGGTTGAAGTGCGCGGCATCGGCAAACAGACCGCAACCAATTACACCGTGCCCACTTCTTCGGTTGCGACCGGCATCAGGCTGACCCAGCGCGAAACGCCGCAATCGCTGTCCGTCATCACCGAAAAGCAGATTGACGACCAACGGCTCGATACGCTGCAAGACGTTTTGAAACAAGTGCCCGGCGTGTACCACAGCAAAATGGGCAACAATGCCACGGGCGACAGCCAATTTGCGGCGCGCGGCTCGGCCATCGACAGCGTCAGCGTGGACGGCGCGGCGAAATTTCTTTATGAAAGCAATTCGATACGCCGCAGCACCAACAATCTCGACAGCGCGCTTTACGAACAGGTGGCGGTGGTACGCGGTTCCAGCGGCCTGACCAACGGCGGCTTCGGCGAACCGTCGGGCATGATTGCCTTGGAGCGCAAAAAACCGCAGGCCAAACCTTTTACCGTTTTGGAAGCGGCGGCAGGTTCATGGCAGCATTACCGCTTCATTGCCGATGCCAACAGCCCGCTGAATGCTGACAACACCTTGCGCGGCCGCGCCATATTCGTCAGCGATCACGGCGGCGACTACCTGCCGCGCACCGGCCGCCACAACCATACGCTCTACGGCATCCTGTCTTACAACGTACAGCCGCAAACGCAAGTGCAGCTCGGCACCGAAATCCACGTCAACCGCAATACCGGCAGTTCGCGCTTTGGTTATCTGACGATTGCCGGCAACGAAACCGACGGTTTTATCCCCTTTGAGGCCAACCCGCGCAACAATTCGTCGGCCAATTGGGCATACGGCAAGGAAACCCGTGCCGAACTTTTCACCCGCCTGCGGCATGAATTCGACAATGGTTGGCAGTTGGACGGCAGCTATGCCTACCTTTACGGCAAAAACGACAATCTGTCGGCCATTGCGGGTACATATGACATCAATGCCGATTATTCCAGCTACGTCAGCGTCGATTTGGACAAGAGCCGCTCCAACGAACACAAATTCAACTTGAATCTTAACGGCGATTACGGATTGTTCGGCCGCCGCCACGAATTCAATACCGGCATCAGCTATCTGAACAGCAAGGATTACGGCCCGTATTACGGCGACAAAGACGTGCCGGTTGCCGACCTCCGCCGCTTCGACGGCAATATTGCCCGCCCCGAACTGCCTTACCTGCAAGACGGTTATCAGCAAAGCAAGCACTTGTCGGTTTACGGCTCGACACGCTTCAAACTCACCGACAAATGGTCGTTGATAGGCGGTATGCGCCTGATGAACTGGAAGTATGCCTACCGTACCGAGCGCAACCGTTTTGCCGACGGACGGCGCAGCGAAAAAGCCTTCATCCCCTACTTGGGCACGACTTACGACATCACGCCGAACCTGACTGCTTATGCAAGCTATACCACGGTTTTCCGCCCGCAGGTGCGCTATCTGACCCAAAACGGCAACCCCCTTGCCCCGCAGCGCGGCAGAACTTACGAAACCGGATTGAAAGCCTCATGGTATGAAGGCCGTCTGAACGCCGCCGTTTCCGTATACCGCAACAAACGCGACAAAATCGGTGTGCCTGCGGGCAGGCTGCCCAATGGGGAACGCTACTATAAGGCTGAAGACCATACCTCCAACACCGGCGGCGAACTTTCGATTAACGGCCGTCTGAACGACCGTTGGCTGCTCAATGCCTCTTATGCCCGTTCGAAAACCAAAAACAGCAAAGGCAAACAGATTAAAACCACGTATCCCGTGCATCTGTTCAAATTCTTCACCAGTTACGACATCAACGACCGCCTGACTGTCGGCGGCAATGTCAACTGGCAGAGCTTCATTATCGACGACCGCGAGGAAGTTACCGAACCGGCCGCGCGCAAGGCACTCGCACAGCGCGCCTACGCCACCCTCGACCTGACCGCGCAATACAAAATCGGCAAGCGCACCCGCGTCGCACTCGATGTTGAAAACGTGTTCAACAAATATTACAAAACCATGCCCGATATTCATGTCTACGGCACGCCGCGCAGTATCACGGCATCGCTGAGGTACACGTTCGACTGAGTATCGCCATCGGAAAGGCCGTCTGAAAACAGAATATCGTTTTCAGACGGCCTCAGTGGATGTAGTCGGCCGCTTCATTGCCCGCTTGCACAATATCCGCTGCCAATACACTCAATAAAAAGGTGAATACTATGAATACACAAACCCCTTCCGACACCGGCCAACAAGCCAACCGCCGCTACCTGACCGTGTGGCGGTGGCATTTTTATTTCGGGCTGCTGACCGCTCCTTTCCTGACCCTGCTTGCCGTAACGGGGCTGGGCATGCTGCTGTTCGCCAACATCACCGGCAAAGAGGGCGAACGCCTGCACGTTACCCCGCAGGCGCAGGTTCAGCCCTTGTCGGCGCAGGCGGAGGCGGCGCGGCAGTTCGTCAATGAAAAATCCGCGTCGGTGGTGCAATACATCGCGCCGCGCGCCGACGATATGGTTGCCGTGTTCCGCGTGAATAACGACGACAAAGCAACCATGGTCGCCGTCGATCCTTACAAGGCGAAAGTCGTCAGTTCCATGCCGCGCAATGAGGGCTGGTATCACACGATGGACGAAATCCACGGCGACATCATGCTCGGCACGGCGGGCGATTACCTGTTGGAAACCGCTGCATCGCTGACCATCCTGATGATGATTACGGGGATTTATCTGTGGTGGGCGAAACAAGGCCGTCTGAAACCTATGCTGGTGCCGAAAGCAGGCAAAGGACGCTCATGGTGGCGCGACTTACACGGCGCATTCGGCACATGGGTTTCCCTGATTTTATTGCTGTTCTGCCTGTCGGGCATTGCCTGGGCGGGCATTTGGGGCGGCAAAATGGTTCAGTCTTGGAGTCAGTTCCCCGCCGGAAAATGGGGGGTGGAGCCGAACCCCGTATCGACCTTGCCGACCCACGGCGATGTGTTGAACGACGGTAAAACCAAAGAAGCACCGTGGGTTCTGGAACTCACGCCCATGCCTGTTTCCGGTACGACGAAGGGCGAAAACGGCATCAATCCGAGCGAACCGATGACTTTGGAAACGGTTGACCGCTTCGCCCGCGAAATCGGTTTCAAAGGCCGCTACCAGCTCAACTTGCCCAAAGGCGAAACGGGCGTGTGGACGCTGTCGCAGGATTCGATGAGTTACGACATGGTCAGCCCGACCGCCGACCGCACGGTACACATCGACCGGTACAGCGGCAAAATCCTGGCCGACATCCGTTACGACGATTACAACTTCTTCGGTAAATTCATGGCGGTCAGCATCGCGCTGCACATGGGGACGCTGGGCTGGTGGAGCGTGCTGGCGAACGTCGTATTCTGCCTGGCCGTCATCTTCATCTGCGTCAGCGGCTGCGTGATGTGGTGGAAACGCCGTCCGTCCGAAGCGCGCGGGCTGGTTCCCCCGGCACAGAAAATCAAGCTGCCGGTATGGTGGGCAATGGCGGTGCCGCTTTTGGTTGTGGCGGTATTGTTCCCGACCGCCATCATCGCCATCGCCGTGATTTGGCTGCTGGATACGGCTTTGCTGTCGCGGATTCCGGCGTTGTCGCGTTGGTTTAAATAATCGGTGGCAATCAAGGTTGAGGCCGTCTGAAAACCGTTTTCCGTGTGGGAAATACGGTTTTCAGACGGCCTTTTTCAGTGCGCGCGGCTTACGGCGTGTAATGGCGGAAGATACCGCCTTCGGTAATCGTCCACAATGCCGCCTTTGCGCCGGCACTTTTCAGGGCGTCGTTCGTCCAAGTGTTGCAGGTGTAAAAGAGGTTGTAGCTGCCTTTCGCTTCGTAGAAGGCGTCGCTTTCGCCGTAATGGATGTCGGCGGTAACGGGGATGGTGCGGCCGTCCCGCCATTTCAGGCTGTTGCGGATGTAGGCGGCAAGTTCGAGGTATTGGCGGCGGCTGACGGTAAATTTGGCGCAGCGGCCGCAGTTTTCCATGCTGTCGTAGTAGGTGGTGTGGATGGCCGATTCGCTGAGGCCCGATACGGCTTTCAGGGCGGTGGATGCGGTCAGGTCGGCCCAAGTCGGCGTGTTGAGGTAGAAGTTTTTGTCGCCCCAGCCGACGGCAATCCAGTCGGCACTTTGGCCGCCCGCGGTGTCGGCGGCGGGAAAGGTGGTTGTCCAGTCGGTGTCGCCGTTGCGTGAGGGCATGACGATGTCGGTGTGGATGCCGTTGGAAATCAGGTAGAGGGTGATGTCGGCGTCGCCGTCGGCCTGCCTGTCGCTTTTAATCATGGGCAGCAGGAAAACGGCAGCTATGTAGGCAACCAGAAGGAAAAATAGGTCGATCAGGACTCTGCGGCAGAAGCGGAAGGCGGATTTCATGATGTTTGCCCGTCGGCAGGAGGGTTGTCCGCGTCGGTGTGGGCGGGCAGGGTGGCGATGGCGCGGGTGAATTCGGATACGTCGTTGAAACTTTTGTAAACGGATGCAAAGCGGACATAGGCCACTTGGTCGGTGTCCAGCAATGCCTGCATGGCCATTTCGCCGATGAGGCGGGAGGGGACTTCTTTTTCGCCCAGTCGGTAGAGGCGGCCTTCGATTTTGGCGACCAAGTCGTCCACGTCTTCGCTGCCGAAGGGGCGTTTGTGCAGGGCGCGTTCGAGGCTGGTGCGCAGTTTGTGCGCGTTATAGGGAACCCGGCTGCCGTTGCTTTTAATGATGTCGGGCAGGCGGACGTCGAGGGTTTCGGTGGTGATGAAGCGTTTGTCGCACGAGGGGCAGCGGCGGCGGCGGCGGATGCTGCTGCCTTCGTCGGTCAGGCGCGAATCGGTAACCAGGGTGTTGGGTTGCTGGCAGAAGGGGCATTTCATAAAGGGATACTTTCTTCAGACGGCCGCACCGGCGGCGCGGGCGGCGGCCAAACCTTCTTCCGCGCTCATGTAGCGGGGGTTTGCGGGGCAGTCGCGTTTTTCAATCAGGCCGTCGCGGAACATGACGAGTTCGTCGCAGGCCAGTTGGTGCCAGATTTCGTTTTCGGTCAGCGGCAGGGTGGCGATGACGGCGACGCGGTCGTTTGGGGTGGTAACGGCGGAAAAGTCGATGGCGACATCGTCGTCCAGCAGGCGTGCTTCGCCGAAAGGGGCTTGGCGCACGATGTAGTGGAGCAGGGTGCTGGCGTGGGCAAACATGACGAGGCCGTCTGAAAGGATGAAGTTGAACAGGCCGTGGCTGCGGATTTCGGCCACGAGTCCGGCAACGGCTTGAAACAGGGTGTCGTCATCGGGGCGTTGGTCGAAGCGTTGGCGCAGTTGCTCGAGGATGTGGCAGAAGGCGCGTTCGGAATCGGTGTCGCCGACGGGGCGGTAATATTGGCCGACGGGCGGGTGGAAGCCTTGCAGGTGGCCGTTGTGGGCGAACATCCAGTAATGCCCCCACATTTCGCGCACGAAGGGGTGGGTGTTGGCCAAAGAGGTGCGGCCGCTGGTGGCTTTGCGGATGTGGGCGATGACGTTTTCCGATTTGATTTGATAGGCCTTGATCAAGTCGGCCACCGGGGATTGCGCACTGGGTTTGTCGTCGTGGAACAGGCGTACGCCTTTTTGTTCGAAAAAACCGATGCCGAAGCCGTCCACGTGGTGGTCGGTCAGCCCGCCGCGCCTGCGGAAGCCTTCAAAGGAAAAGACGATGTCGGTGGGTGTGTTGCAGTTCATGCCAAGAAGTTGGCACATGGCGGTATCCTTTAAATATAAGTTGTGCCGCAGTTTTCAGACGGCCCGATGCTGTTTTGTTTCGTGCGGATTCTAACATAGCGTCGGTGGTTTCGCAGAGGTGAGGGGAGAAGGGGAGGCCGTCTGAAAACCGGCTGGAGGTTTTGTTTTAAATGTATGACAGCCATGTTTTCAGACGGCCTTTTTGTATTCCGTTTTCCAACACTTTAAGTATTCACAATAAAACCAAGCGGCAGTATGGCAAAAACAGGTTGCTTCCTGTAAAATCGACCGCTTTATTATGTAAAAAATCTTTACATTTTATGCTTCGCCTGTTTCCGGCTCCGCTAGCTGTAGCCGTGTGCGCAAGCACCTCTGTAGAAGAATACCGTTGGCGGCACAGTAGTTTGCCGTACCACTTTCCCCAACCTACCAAAAGTAACGCATCCCTATGATTAAAATCAAAAAAGGCCTAGACCTGCCCATCGCGGGCAGACCGGAGCAAGCCGTTTACGATGGTCCGGCCATTACCGAAGTCGCGTTGCTTGGCGAAGAATATGCCGGTATGCGCCCCTCGATGAAAGTCAAGGAAGGCGATGCCGTCAAAAAAGGCCAAGTGCTGTTTGAAGACAAGAAAAATCCGGGCGTGGTGTTTATTGCGCCGGCTTCCGGCAAAATCGCTGCGATTCACCGCGGTGAAAAGCGCGTGCTTCAGTCGGTCGTGATTGCCGTTGAAGGCGATGACGAAATCGAGTTTGAACGCTACGCGCCCGATGCGTTGGCAAACTTAAGCGGCGAAGAAGTGCGCCGCAATCTGATTCAATCCGGTTTGTGGACTGCGCTGCGTACCCGTCCGTTCAGCAAGATTCCCGCCGTTGATGCCGAGCCGTTTGCCATTTTCGTCAATGCGATGGACACCAATCCGCTGGCGGCAGACCCTGTGGTCGTGATCAAAGAAGCCGCCGAGGATTTCAGACGAGGTTTGCTGGTGTTGAGCCGCCTGACCGAACGCAAAATCCATGTTTGTAAAGCAGCCAGTGCGGACGTGCCGTCTGAAAACGCCGCCAATATTGAAACGCACGAATTCGGCGGCCCTCATCCCGCTGGTTTGAGCGGTACGCACATTCATTTCATCGAGCCTGTCGGTGCGAATAAAACCGTTTGGACCATCAATTATCAAGACGTGATTGCCATCGGACGTTTGTTCGTAACAGGTCGTCTGAACGCCGAGCGCGTGGTTGCTTTGGGCGGCCCGCAAGTCAACAAACCGCGCCTCTTGCGTACCGTTTTGGGCGCGAAGGTGTCGCAAATTACCGCCGGCGAATTGGTTGACGCAGACAACCGCGTGATTTCCGGTTCGGTATTGAACGGTGCGATTGCACAAGGCGCGCATGATTATTTGGGACGCTACCACAATCAGATTTCCGTTATCGAAGAAGGCCGCAGCAAAGAGCTGTTCGGCTGGGTTGCGCCGCAGCCGGACAAATACTCGATTACGCGTACGACCCTCGGTCATTTCCTGAAAAACAAACTCTTCAAGTTCACGACAGCCGTCAACGGCGGCGACCGCGCCATGGTGCCGATTGGTACTTACGAACGCGTGATGCCGCTGGACATCCTGCCTACCTTGCTTTTGCGCGATTTAATCGTCGGCGATACCGACAGCGCGCAGGCTTTGGGTTGCTTGGAATTGGACGAAGAAGACCTCGCTTTATGCAGTTTCGTTTGCCCGGGTAAATACGAATACGGCCCGCTGTTGCGCAAGGTGCTGGAAACCATTGAGAAGGAAGGCTGATTATGGGCTTGAAACATTTTCTTGAAAAAATCGAACCGCACTTCCTGCCGGGCGGCAAACATGAAAAATGGTATGCCCTTTATGAAGCTGCGGCGACGATTTTCTACACATCAGGTGCGGTAACGCGCAAAGCGGCGCACGTCCGCGACGCGCTGGATTCCAAACGCATGATGATTTTGGTGTGGCTGGCTTTGTTCCCCGCCATGTTTTACGGTATGTACAACGTCGGTGCGCAGGCATTCGGTGCGTTAACACCCGATTTGCTGCAACAAAGCATCGCCAACGACTGGCATTACGCCCTTGCCAACGCTTTGGGCATCAATATATCGTCTGAAGCGGGCGTGTTGGGCAAAATGCTGTTCGGCGCGATTTACTTCCTGCCTATTTACGCGACCGTATTTGCCGTCGGTGGTTTCTGGGAAGTCTTGTTCGCCACCGTGCGCAAACACGAAATCAACGAAGGTTTCTTCGTGACTTCGATTCTGTTCGCCTTAATCGTTCCGCCTACGCTGCCGCTGTGGCAGGCCGCCTTGGGTATTACCTTCGGCGTGGTGGTTGCGAAAGAGGTGTTCGGCGGTACGGGTAAAAACTTTATGAACCCTGCGCTGGCAGGTCGTGCTTTCTTGTTCTTCGCCTATCCTGCCAATATTACCGGCGACACCGTTTGGACGGCGGTTGACGGCTATTCCGGCGCAACTGCGTTAGCTCAGTGGGCGGCGCACGGTTCAGACGGCCTGCAAAATGCCGTTACCGGTAAATCCATCACTTGGATGGATGCGTTTATCGGCAACCTGCCCGGTTCCATCGGCGAAGTATCCACTTTGGCGCTTTTAATTGGCGGCGCGTTTATCGTGTTTGCCCGCATCGCTTCTTGGCGCATTATTGCCGGCGTGATGATCGGTATGATTGCCATGTCTTCGCTGTTTAACGTCATCGGTTCAGACACTAACCCGATGTTCAGCATGCCTTGGTACTGGCATCTGGTCGTCGGCGGCTTCGCCATCGGTATGTTGTTTATGGCGACCGACCCCGTTTCCGCTTCCTTTACCAATGTCGGCAAATGGTGGTACGGAGCGCTAATCGGCGTGATGTGCGTGTTAATCCGTGTGGTCAATCCGGCTTACCCCGAAGGCATGATGTTGGCGATTCTGTTTGCCAACCTGTTTGCCCCGATTTTCGACTATTTCGTCGCACAAGCGAACATCAAACGCAGAAAGGCGCGCAGCAATGGCTAAGAAATTCGATAAAGACAGCTTCAGCGGCACGCTGATTGTGGTTTTGGCGGTCAGCCTGATTTGCTCGGTCATCGTGGCGGGCGCGGTTGTCGGCTTGAAACCGGTGCAGGAGAAACAAAAGGTTCAGGACAAGCAAAGCTACATCCTGAGCGTTGCCGGTTTGCTCGATAAAAATACCGACATCAGCAAAACCTTTGCCGACCGCATCGAACAACGCGTGGTCGATTTGGCGACCGGCGAATATGTGAAAGACGCGCCGAAAGACTTCAGCGCGCGCGTTGCCGCCAAAGACCCCGCACAAAGCATCCAAATCAAACCCGAAGACGATTTGGCAGGCATCAAAAGCCGTGCCAAATACACTGAAGTTTATTTGGTAAAAGGCGATGACGGCAAAGTCAGCCAAATTATTCTGCCTATGCACGGCAACGGTTTGTGGTCGGTCATGTACGGTTTCGTCGCCATCCAACCTGACGGCAACACCATCAACGGCATCACTTACTACGACCAAGGCGAGACTCCGGGCTTGGGCGGTGAAATCGGCAATCCGTTGTGGCAACAAAAATTCGTCGGCAAAAAACTCTTTGACGAACAAGGCAAACTTGCCCTGCACGTCGGCAAAGGCGCAAGCTCAGACAAAGAACACGGCGTAGATGCACTCTCCGGCGCATCGCTCACTTCCAAAGGCGTACAAGGCTCGTTCGACTACTGGTTCGGCGAAAACGGCTATATCCCCTACCTGAACAAATTGAAATCAGCAGGAGCACAATAATGGCTGATATGAAACGCTTGAAACATTTGATGTTTTCACCCTTTATCGACAATAACCCGATTGCCTTGCAGGTTTTGGGTATTTGTTCGGCGCTGGCGGTTACCACCAAACTTCAGACGGCCATCGTGATGGGTATTTCCGTCAGTTTGGTAACCGGTTTTTCCAGCTTCTTCATCTCGCTGGTGCGCAACTACATTCCAAACAGCATCCGCATTATCGTGCAGATGGCAATTGTCGCGTCGCTGGTTACGCTGGTTGACCAATTGTTGCAGGCCTATGCCTACGAATTGTCCAAACAGCTTTCCGTATTCGTCGGCCTGATTATTACCAACTGTATCGTGATGGGTCGTGCCGAAGCCTTCGCCATGAAAGAGCCGCCGTTGGAAAGCCTGGTGGACGGCATCGGTAACGGCGCAGGTTATGGCATGATGCTGATTATCATCGCAACCATCCGTGAGCTTGTCGGCTCTGGCAAACTCTTGGGTTACACCGTTTTCCAAACCGTGCAGGACGGCGGCTGGTATCAAACCAACGGCCTCTTCCTGCTGGCACCGAGCGCGTTCTTCATCATCGGCTTTTTGATTTGGGGTTTGCGCACATGGAAACCCGAACAGGCGGAGGAATAAGACATGGAACATTATTTAAGCCTTTTTGTGAAATCCGTCTTCATTGAAAACATGGCACTGTCCTTCTTCTTGGGCATGTGTACTTTTCTGGCGGTATCGAAAAAAGTATCCACCGCATTCGGCTTGGGCGTTGCCGTTACTTTCGTACTCGGCCTGTCCGTCCCTGCCAACCAACTCGTTTACTCGCTGCTCAAAGACGGCGCGATTGTCGAAGGCGTGGATTTGACCTTCCTGAAATTCATCACCTTCATCGGCGTGATTGCGGCTTTGGTGCAGATTTTGGAAATGTTCTTGGACAAATTCTTCCCCGCCCTCTACAACGCGCTGGGTATTTACCTGCCACTGATTACCGTAAACTGCGCGATTTTCGGTGCCGTTTCGTTTATGGCGCAACGCGAGTACAACTTCGGCGAATCCGTCGTGTATGGTTTCGGCGCGGGTTTGGGCTGGATGTTGGCGATTGTCGCTTTGGCGGGCATTACCGAAAAAATGAAATATTCGGATGCTCCCAAAGGCCTTAAAGGACTGGGCATCACCTTCATCTCCGCCGGCCTGATGGCGATGGCGTTTATGTCGTTCTCCGGCATCCAGTTATAAGAAAGGATTCGGCATGGAAATTATTTTAGGTATCGTGATGTTCACGGTCATCGTCTTGGCTTTGGCACTGATGATTCTGTTTGCCAAATCCAAGCTGGTGAGCGAGGGCGACATCACCATCAAAGTCAATGATGAAAAAGAGCTGACTATGCCCGCCGGCGGCAAACTGTTGGGCGCACTTGCCAGCCAAGGCATCTTCGTTCCCTCCGCCTGCGGCGGCGGCGGTTCGTGCGGACAATGCCGCGTTGTCGTGAAAAGCGGCGGCGGCGACATTCTGCCGACCGAGTTGTCCCACATCAGCAAACGCGAAGCACGCGAAGGCTGCCGTCTGTCTTGTCAAGTCAACGTCAAAACCGACATGGACATCGAAGTACCGGAAGAAGTGTTCGGTGTGAAAAAATGGGAATGCACCGTCATCTCCAACGACAACAAAGCCACGTTCATTAAAGAACTCAAGCTTGCCATTCCCGAAGGCGAAGAAGTTCCCTTCCGCGCCGGTGGCTACATCCAAATCGAAGCCCCGCCGCACACCGTTGCCTATAAAGACTTCGACATTCCTAAGGAATATCACGAAGACTGGGACAAATACAATCTGTGGCAATATGTTTCCAAAGTGGACGAACCGATTTTGCGCGCTTACTCCATGGCTTCATATCCTGAAGAAAAAGGCATTATCATGTTGAACGTGCGTATCGCCACGCCTCCTCCGCGCGTACCCGATGCGCCTCCGGGACAAATGTCGTCCTACATCTGGTCGCTCAAACCCGGCGATAAAGTAACCATCTCCGGCCCGTTTGGCGAATTCTTCGCCAAAGACACCGATGCCGAAATGGTATTCATCGGCGGCGGTGCAGGTATGGCGCCTATGCGTTCCCACATTTTCGACCAGTTGAAACGTTTGAACTCCAAACGCAAAATCACCTTCTGGTACGGCGCACGTTCCAAACGCGAAATGTTCTATGTCGAAGACTTCGACCAACTCGCAGCGGAATTCCCGAACTTCACATGGCACGTCGCCCTGTCTGACCCGCTGCCGGAAGACAACTGGGACGGCTACACAGGCTTCATCCACAACGTGGTTTACGAAAACCATCTGAAAAATCACGAAGCACCGGAAGACTGCGAATTCTATATGTGCGGCCCGCCAATCATGAACCAGTCCGTCATCAAAATGCTCAAAGACTTGGGCGTGGAAGATGAAAACATCCTCTTGGATGATTTCGGCGGTTAAATATTCGGCTTCAAAAACAAAAGGAAGAAACCAAGGTTTCTTCCTTTTTGGTTTAAATAGATAAAAAAGGCCGTCTGAGACCTTTGCAAAATCCCCCCA
>NZ_KV790803.1:0-2513 GCF_001807735.1 Neisseria sp. HMSC31F04
GACCCTGCAGGGCGCGGGTGCGGTCGTCGGCTGGTTGCGGCAATTGGCGTGCAAAAGCCTCAGCTGCATTCTATGCTTACTCGATACTCTGTACGGGAAAAAATATCTTACCCCACGGCATATCGTTTTCTTCAAAGATGCTTTCAAGATGATCGATAAAGGTGGGATTCACGGCATTGTCGTCTTCTGCACTGTTCACTACTTCGGGATCAAAATATTTAAAATAAAATAATTCTCCCTTAGAGGTAAGGTTAATATATGTAAGCCAATAATATCCCCACCAACGATCAAATTCTTGACTTTTCAAATAAAGATCTGCATCGGGATCATAACGGGCAAGATTCCGGCAATACTCCCAGATGTCTTCATCCGTAATCTCTTTCTGCGGCCAAAATTCCATCCATCTCAAGGTAAACAGCCGGTAAATAATCTCTACTGTTTCCTGCCAATCAATCCCTGAATTGGGAAGGTCTACAGGTTCTGTATCAACAAAAGCTAATTTTCGAAATACATCCTGAATAGCAGATGCTTGTCGTTCATTTATTCTCATAAGTTTACCCTTCTGAAAAAATTAATTAATTTTAACACTGCCTGCCGGTTTGCCTGCCGTTCTTTTTGACTTGTTTTGGGCAGCAAAAAGGGAATTTTTTGTGTTCAAAACCTTCGACTCCGCTTAAAGTCTTGCAGGATAAGGCTTGCAGGGGCTTCTAGCCCCTTTTTTGTCCTATATGCCGCTTATTCAATATTTAAAAGATATAATGGGGAATAGTGGATTATTCTCATCCCATGCTACCTCATAATTAACAAATATATTTTTTAATGTTTTAATGAAAGGAATGTTTAATTCAAATTTCTTTCCATTCCACTCTTCAAACGCCCCTGGAATATATTCCTTTATTAAATCTATCCCTTTTTTTGTTAATACAATTTCCCCCTGATACCACACCTCATTATCATTATTAAAAGGACTTTGTTTTGCTAAATTATGGCAAAAGTCTAAAATATCATTTTTCGTTTCAAAGTTGATAGGTTCAAGAGTTGCTAATTGACATATTAATAATCTATATATGAATTCAACTGCAAATTGCCAATCTTTGTTTCCTTGACCATGCGATGCAAAATGCATTGGAAAATAACCATCTAATGCTAAATACTCAAATTCGCATTGAATATTTTCTGCTGTCTCTAAATTCATTAAAACATCCTTATCTAGCAGGGAATTTAAATTTTAACTCTGTTGGCTTGCCTTTTAAATTAATATTTAAGTTATTTAATGTTGGGTTATTAATATCAACAGACGCAGTAGTTCCCTTGGTCATAGAAGCATTACCTGCTGGTCTATACACCACAAAGGTTCCGTCCGGCATTTGCGCTTTCCAACAGCCCACACATTTACCTCCGTATAATTTTTCACCTTCGACTCGTTCCATTAGTGTAGGTTTCCTGCCTAAATATCGACGTGCAAAAGCCTCGGCTGTTTGATTCGGATTGTCTGAAGAGGACATTTCTCTAGCAGCGCCGGGTTTTCCTTTTTGTGGCTGCCCAGGCAGGCGGGTGCGGCCAGACGTTTGCATCCTTTTTAATGCATCAGCCTGCCTTTCTGCAGAAGAAACGGCATTACGTTGGCGTATCTCCTCTATTCTGTTTGGGTTGGCCAACGGAGAGCTGATACCCAAAGGCTCTGTGGTAACGTGGTCGGACAATGCGGTGAAAGTGGTACGGCCCGACGGAAGCAAACGGGTGTTTAGCAGCCGGGATTGGGAACAGAAGGCATTGCCGAAACCGCAACTACCGAAAGATTACAGATATGATCCCAATATAGGGAAAAATAATCCGAATTTTAACAAAGAGCTTCACAAGAAAATTTATGATCAAGATCCAAGAGGGATTGAAGCTGTTAAGGCTAGAGAGCAGGTAAATAAAGCCAATAGAGAAAGAATAAAAAAATCTCCACACAGTCTAGTATTGGAAAAAGATAAGTATGGTAATGAGATTTTTTATAGGCGCATGTCTAAAGAAGATTTTATGGAATTCCAACAGAAAGGAAAATTATCTGCGACAAGTGAAACATTTATTTCCCCACTTAAAGCATATTCCGAACAGGGATATACTGGGGTACTGGTTAAATTTACTACCAAGCCAGGAACCATGGAAGTTTTAAAAAAGATTGGTACTACAGGCAATTCGGCAACAAATCGGCTCTTTCCGGATTTGCCCCGCACAGGCAAGGGCTGGACTGAAAAAACACAAGTGCAATTTAAGCTTGAAGGCCAAGGAAAGCCATATGTGAATAAAGGAAAAGGGGTAGTCAATACAGGACTGGGTAGGGCTGGCGGTAAAGAAACTTTTGAGAAACAGATTATTCATTTTGAAAAAATTGGAGATATAAAATGAGCTATTTAAATTTAGATGATGATATGTATTTGGTTTATGATTTTAAAAAAGATATGAAAAATAGAAAAAAGAAGGAGCATATTGAAGATACAAGATTACTGTCATTGAATGACGAAAGT
>NZ_KV790804.1:0-1552 GCF_001807735.1 Neisseria sp. HMSC31F04
CCTTGTCCTGATTTAAATTTAATCCACTATACAAATTCGAAGATGACGGCTATACGCATACCCTGAAGTATTTTTATCTTTAAATTCAAATAATAAAAATGAAACTTATGTAATCTTAGGCAACAGTCCGAACGATAGACTGGGAAATCCCCCTATCCGGCGGTAAAGTCATTTGATAAGTTTTACATCTTTTCAGCCAATGTCGGATTAGGCAAAAACAAAATATCCATGCTATTGATAAAAAGGCCGTCTGAAACGCAATTCTCGGTTTCAGGCGGTTTTTTATAGTGGATTAAATTTAAATCAGGACAAGGCGACGAAGCTGCAGACAGTACAAATAGTACGGCAAGGCGAGCCAACGCTGTACTGGTTTAAATTTAATTCACTATAATAAGTAGGCTTGATAATGTTTGGGGATAATCATGTAGCTGTCGGAAAACATAAAAAGCCGACTTTTAAGGCAAAATTTTGAATTTGACAGATAGTGTGCGTTTTAAATCACTCCAGCAACAGACTCATAATCCGCAGTTTCGGCAGCAGAACGAACAACCCTGAAAAGCAAATGACTTCATAGCAAAATTTGCGCAGCATCAATATTTTCTGTTTTTTTCGGTACAAAGCATGACTTATACCGATATTTGTCATTGCAACAGCGTAAAAATTGATACGATATATGATAAAATTTGACAGTTGTTTTATAAAACAGCACCTTAACCATAAATTTAAGAAGGATAGAACATGAACAAATTACTGATTGCCGCAATGGTGATGGCCGCTTTGACAGCCTGTTCCCAAGAGGCTAAGCAAGAAACCAAAGAAGCTGCCCAAGCTATTGCATCCGATGTTAAAAATAATACGGCTTCTGCCGTTGATGCCGCCGCATCCTCCGTTCAAGAAGCTGAAAGCAAAGTAGCGGATACTGCCGAAAAAGCTGCATCTGAAGTCAAAGAGGCCGTTGCCCCTGAAGCCAAACCGGCAGAAAAAACTGAAGCTCCTGCTGCCAAAGTAGACGGCAAAGCTGTTTACGAAGCCACCTGTAAAGCATGTCATAGCGGCACCATCCCGGGCACTCCGGGCGTAGGTAAAAAAGACGAGTGGGAACCACGTATCAAACAAGGTCAAGAAACCCTGCACAAACACGCGATTGAAGGCTTCAAAGGTATGCCTGCCAAAGGTGGTAACGAAGGTTTAAGCGACGACGAAGTCAAAGCGGCAGTTGACTTTATGGCTAACGAGTCCGGCGCCAAATTCTAAATCGTCTAAATAATAAAAACGCACCTTGCAGTAAGGTGCGTTTTTTATGTTAAAACTACTCTTGGTAACAAAGAAGTAACTTATCTGTAGGAAGCATGTGCAGTATAAGCGCGATTTGGCGGAATTTTATTTAACCGCCTAATGCAATTGCTGATGCAAATCCAATGCAATCATAGCCAAAAACAAACAGAAAACGAACTAATCGGAACGAATCGTAAAGATAAATCAACAGAGCAATAATGGATACAATTCATTGAATTTTAAAAACAAAAAATAAACCCTTACTATTTTTAGTAAG
>NZ_KV790805.1:0-5005 GCF_001807735.1 Neisseria sp. HMSC31F04
AAAAGGAATTTTGCAAAGGTCTCCGTCTGAAAATGGATTTGCGACAGCGGATAGTGGAAGAGGCGCGGTCATGGTTGGGCACGCCGTATCATCATCAGGCGATGGTTAAGGGTGCGGGCGTGGATTGCGCCATGATTCTTGTCGCCGTGTATCGGGCGGTCGGGCTGATTCCTGCCGGTTTCGACCCGCGCCCATATCCTCAAGACTGGCATTTGCACAGGGACGCAGAACGGTATTTGGGCAACATTACCCGCTTTTGCCGCGAAGTGGAAACGCCGCAGGTTGGCGGCATCGCGGTATGGCGTTTCGGGCGGACGTTTTCGCACGGCGGCATCTGCATCGGCGGCAACCAAGTCATTCACAGCTACGTCGGGCGCGGGGTGGTGTTGGACGATATGGGACAGGCGGAATTGTCGGGGCGCGGGGTGCGTTATTTTGATTTTGTGGCCGCCTGAAAGGGCAGGCTTTACGCGGGGGCGAAGGATAAGGAAATGCTCTGCCCAAGTTCGGCATTGATGTTCACGAGCGCATCCAATGAAAATTTGTCGATTTTCCCGTTCAGCAGGTCGTTGATGCGCGGCTGGGTCAGGCCGCAATGTTCTGCGGCCTGTTTTTGCGTCCAACCGTTTTCGCGGACGGTATCGGCGATGTGCATCATCAGGTCGGCGCGTAACCGCATATTAGCGGCTTCGGCGGGTGTGTCGCACAGTGCGTCAAATACGGAGGCGAAGGTTTGGCTTTCCATTATTTCTTTTCCTGAATCAATTTGTTGTAACGTTTTTTCGCCAATTCCAAATCGGCGGGTGCAGTTTTTTGGCTTTTCTTTTGGAAGGCGTGCAGTACATAGACGGCATCGGCAATTTTGGCTGTATAGATGACGCGGTATGCACCGCCTTCTTCCCTCAGGCGGATTTCCATCACCCCGCTGCCAATAGTGCTCATGGGTTTGAAATCGACTGGCATTCCGCCGCATTGAATGCGGTGCAGTTGATAACCTGCCGCTTGTTTGGCGTTTTCAGGGAATTGCCGCAGGCAATCCAATGAATCGCCCAAAAAATTTAATGGTTTCATGTTTTATATCTGTTTTGATATAATTGAATTATATCAATTTTGATATTTTTTGCAAGTGTTTTAAGGTGGTTTTATGGGCGGTAAATCTTCTACTATTTCGACTTCCGAGCAACGGATTCTGTCGTTGCAGGTGCAGCAGTCGTCGCAGGGACTGACTCTGCCGGTGGTGTACGGGCGGGCGCGCGTGGCGGGCAATTTGGTTTGGTATGGCGATTTTACGACCTACGAGCATAAGACCACGACGCGGCAGGGCGGCAAGGGTGGCGGCGGTGTGAAGCAGGAAGACGTGATGTACACCTACGAAGCCGCCGTCATGATGGCTTTGTGTGAAGGCGAAATCAAAGGCGTTACCCGCATTTGGCGGGACAAGGAAAAATTCTCTTCGCCCGCTTCGTTGCGCCTGACTTTGTACAAGGGCGGCGAAGAGCAGCCCGTATGGCCGCACTTGCAGCAGGCGAAACATGCGGCACAGGCCATCAGCTATTCGGGAACGGCCTATTTGTGCAGCCCGAACTACGAATTGACGAAATCGGCACAGATTTACAGCCATAATTTCGAGGTAGACGGCAAGCTGGGCTACTCAACTTCGATTGTCGATGCCAATCCGCGCGACATCATCCGCGATTTACTGACCAATCAGAAGTACGGTTGCGGCTTCCCAGTTGAAAATCTGGGCGATACGGATGTTTACGGCACTTATTGCCGCGCGGCGGGTATCTTTTTAAGCCCTGTTTACAGTGAGCAGCAGGAAGCACAGCGCAATATTGCCGAACTGTTGGAGCAGACCAATTCGGCGGCGGTGTTTTCTCAAGGCCGTCTGAAAATCGTCCCATACGGTGATTCGGGCTTGTCCGGTAACGGCGCGACCTATATTCCGAACCTGACCCCGCTGTATGATTTGTCGGATGACGATTTTATCGTTTCGGGCGCGGAAGACCCCGTGCGCGTGGAGCGCAAGACGAATGCCGACGCATACAATCAGGTGCAGATTGAGTATCTCGACCGTGCAAACGACTACAACATCGCCGTGGCGGAAGCAAAAGACCAGGCGAATATCGAGCAATACGGCATCCGCCCGAAAGATGCGGTCAAAATGCACGGCATCTGTGATGCGAAGGTGGCGCGTCAGGTGGCGCAATTGCTGTTGCAACGCGCCCTATACGTCCGCAATGAGTATGAATTTAAGCTGGGCTGGAAATATTGCCTGCTTGAGCCTATGGACTTGGTTACGCTAACCGATGGCGGACTAGGTTTGGATAAGACCCCCGTCCGTATTACCGAAATCGAAGAAGACGAAGACGGCGTATTGAACGTGAAGGCGGAAGATTTCCCGTTCGGCACGGCTTCGGCAATGGAGTATCCGACACAGCCGTCATTGGGTTATTCGGCGGACTACAATGTATCGCCTGGCAATGCACACGCGCCCGTGATGTTTGAAGCACCCCTGCAACTAACGGGCGGCGAGCCTGAAATATGGCTGGCAACCGCAGGCGGCAATATGTGGGGCGGCGCGGAAGTGTGGGTATCGACCAACGGCGACAGTTACACCCGCGTCGACGCGGTAAGCGGGAAGGCGCGTTACGGCAGCCTGATGGCGGCACTGCCCGCAGGTGCGGTATTTGACCGTGCGAACACCTTGAGTGTGGAAATTTCTGCAGGACAACTGACGGGCGGCACGGAGCAGGACAGCCGCGATTTATTGACCTTGTGTTATGCAGACGGCGAGTTTTTGGCTTACGAAACCGCCGAATTGAAAGGTGTCGGGCGTTATGTGTTGGGAAACCTGACGCGCGGTGCGTATGGCAGCAACATCGACAGGCATGAGGCGGGAAGGCGGTTTGTGCGTGTGGACGAATAGGCCAGTTATAGATGTCGTTCGGCGAGAACGCGAAAACCAGTGCATAACCAATCATCGAACACCCGCTGACAAACTCAACTGCCCGCGTCCCCGTGCTAAACAACCAACGCTGAAAGCGAACGGGAAGAAATCGAAGTTCAAAGGCATATTTAAGCCATTGAATAGACTTGCTCATTTAAAAAACCTCCATAGAAAAAAGGTCGTCCTTTCAGACGACCTGCCACTTACACCAATTTGAAATCACGATTCATCTGTTTCAGCAGCTTCGCTATATCCTTTTTGTGGACAAAGTCGCCGCCCGTTGTGTTGATGATAATCGTGCTGTTGTCGCCACCTGACTGCCCCGCCATTTCACGGATTGTCTGCGCGTGTTCCGCAGGTAAGACCATCTCGTTTTCGTGCAGTTGCGTCAGTGGGTTGATGCCTGTCGGGATATCCCAGCCGCCTGCCGCCGATGGAATCCGCGTCGTGGTTGTGGAGGTTGAAGAACCGCCACCGCCCATTCTGCTCATCAACCCACAGCCGCCATTGCCGCAGCCGCCGCACCAACGGCAAGAATAGGGCCGACATACGGAATACCCGCCATCGCCTTGAATGCCTCAGCCGCCGCTTGAATGGCATTCATACCGACGTTTTCAGTCGTTTCAACCTTTTTAATACCGGTTACGGCGGCTGATGTAGCGGTTTGCGCGGCAATTTGGCGCGTGCCGTTTACTACAAGTTCAAGGACATTTCGGAACTGACGCTAATGCTGGTATTCGGCGGAGTCGGATTGCTGCAACTGGCGGCGATGTACTGGCAGACGTTCAAAGGGGAAGTGTTGTCGGGCTATATGCTGCTTATATCAGCCTTTATTTGGTATCTGACGGCATATGCTTTCTAGGCTGCATACCCGCCCGCTCACACAGGCATGGTCATCCCGCCCGTATTGGCATTCCTTTGCTTACTCGCTGGAAATAACTCACTTAAATTCTTGTTTTCGTAGAATAAATTCAAACGAGAACAAAAGGGGGAATGATGCACGATTTTTTTCAATTCGGCTATTGACGGCTACTACTGGCCGTCTAAATTAGTTGACGGCAAGCCCGTCCCCTCGATGCCGTCGCCCGAACGCTACAACCTGCCCGTTACAACCGCCACGGCGGCGGCAGGCGTAAGCGAGGCGTAGTGTGATGAATGAATTGAAATATTGGAAACCCCTTGCTGTGCTGGCAGCGGTCGGCCTGTTGTTTGGTGGTTGGTATATCGACCGCGCCCTGCAATACCGAAAGGGCAGGGGGGACGAAGCGGCCAAAATCAGCCTGACGCTGGCCGAAGCCGTAAACAAGCAGGCGACAGCCGCGCGTGAGAAAGAACGCCGTGCCGCCGCCGAACTGGCCGAAAGGCAAGTTGAGTTAGAAAAGGAAAGACAAGATGCAAAGATTGCTGTGGATAATCTGCGCGGCGAGCTTGACCGCCTGCGCCAACACGCCGCCCGTCAAGGTGGCCGCCGAAACCTGCCCGCAACCGCTGCAACCGCCGCCGCACCTGATGGCGCGGCAAGTGCCGAAGGCTGGGAGCTACTCGGACGCTGCGCTGCGGAATATGCGGGACTGGCGGAAACCGCCGACAGCCAAGCCGCCGATTTGAGGGAGTGGCAGGCGTACGGCGGGGCGGTGTCAAAGTGAGGTAAATAAAAGGCCGCCTGAATTTCAGGCGGCCTATGTTGCGGCGGATGTTAAGCTATTTGGTTTTCAGAGGCTTTTTCTTCCATTTTCGGGCTACGGCTTCAAATTCTTGAAAGGCCGTCGGTGCGCTCCTGATACGGCGTATTTCAAAAATGAAGCTACTCAAATTGTCCCAGTCACGTAACAGCATGGAGTATTCAAAGTCTTTGTACATTTTTTCATGCAAAGCACCACCAAGCAGCCCTGTGCAAACAAACTCTCGTTGATTCAGTACTGTTATGATTTTCATCCTATCTGATTTATTCTCATCAGCAGTATAGGCAGCTAATATGCAATCTTTTGTTTTAGCGAGTTCATTGACGCGCGCAATCGCTGCTTGAGATCTTTGCAAAAAAGCCCTTCCTTCGAC
>NZ_KV790806.1:0-77968 GCF_001807735.1 Neisseria sp. HMSC31F04
GCTGAGGAAAAGGAATTTTGCAAAGGTCTCATTACCTTATTTACGGCTTCGGGAGACAGGGGCTTGCCGCATTTGCTGCAGTAATCGATTTTTGGAACAGGGGAAATGCCTTTAAAGAAAGTAAAGCTATCCAACCCGATGCCGACAGAGGTGCCATAATTCATCTTTTGGAACTCGTGGCAATAGGGACAACTTCCTGCGATGATTATGTAGAATAAAATTATGATGCCTCCAAAGCCTAAATATATCGCAAATATTATTTGCATAATTGTTGTTTGCAGAAAGTTAGAACCCGTTATCACGTCTTGGATAAATGCCAAAATGATTGTGGTTCCGAAAATTAAAAAGAAAAATTTCGGAATCCTCATTCTTTTCTGAAACCTGATTGCGGTATCCATGGCTTTGTCTTTGTCATTTAAGTTTGTATTCATGTTTTTTGCCCCCCGTTCCAAAAGTCCCATTCAAACATCATGCAGCCGCCCATTTATGCCTTAAATGACGCTTTTGCTCCTCCGCTATGAATGGAGGAACTGCCATCGGGTTTGTATTCCCTTACTCCATGTGCAGGCAAGCTGCCGTTTAGAATTCCCTTTTTGCTTTCAATTTGGATGCGTAGTGTGGCGGACAGACCGGCCATGCGCCGCACATCCGGCTGCCTTGCCCTCAATACCTTTTCAACGGATGAAGAAACGGGATGGAACGGCCGTTGCCGCGCAAGGCCGTCCGAATCCCCGAGCCGTTTTCAGACGGCCTTTTTCGCTACGCTGACACCTTCGTGCGCGGTGCAGACGAAGACTTCTTCTTTCAGCCCCGTGCGTGCCTGATAGTTTGCCGCCAGATGCTGTTTGACGGGTTCGACCAGGTGGTGCGGCAGCAGGGAGACGATGCAGCCGCCGAAGCCGCCGCCGGTCATGCGCACGCCGCCTTGCTCGCCGATGATTTCGTGTACCAGTTCCACCAGCGTATCGACGGCGGGGTGGGTGATTTCGAAGCTGTCGCGCATACCCGCGTGGCTTTCGGCCATCAGGCGGGAGAGGGCGGGGACGTCGTTGCGGCGGAGTGCTTCGGCGGCATCCAGCGTGCGGCGGTTTTCTTCGATGACGTAACGGGCGCGGCGGGCGGCGGTTTCGTCCAAACCTGTTTTGCCGGCCTCGAATTGCTCCAAGTCCAAGTCGCGCAGGGCTTTGACGCCGAAGTGGGCGGCGGCGGTTTCGCACTGGCGGCGGCGGGTGTTGTATTCGCTGCCGACCAGGCCGCGTTGTACGTGGGAATGGATAATCATGACGCTGAGCGTGTCGGGGACGGGGATGGGGGCGGTGTGCAGGCTGCGGCAGTCGATGAGCAGGGCGTGGCCGCGTTGGCCGCACGCGCTGGCGAGTTGGTCCATGATGCCGCATTGGCAGCCGACGAAGCGGTTTTCGGCGTATTGGCCGATTTTGGCCAGCATGGGTTTGTCGGCGGGCAGGTCGAAGGCCGTCTGAAACACTTGGGCGACGGCGACTTCCAATGCGGCGGACGAACTCAAACCCGCGCCCTGCGGCACGTTGCCGCTGACGGCGATGTCGAGGCCGTCTGAAAAGGAGAAACCGTGTTCGCGCAATGCCCAAACCACGCCGCGTATGTAGTCCGCCCATTGTTTGCCGGAGGATTCGATGGCTTGGGCGAGGGAAAATTCGTCGCTTTCGCCGTAATCGGCGGCATATACGCGCACGGTGTCCGTGCCGTTTTTGGCGGCGGCGGCGCAGGTGGCAAAATCGATGGCGCAGGGCAGGACGAAGCCGTCGTTGTAGTCAGTGTGTTCGCCTATCAGATTGACGCGGCCGGGTGCGCGGACGGTAAATTCTGGCCGGCGGCCGAATTGGCTTTCAAAGATTTGTGAGAGGTTCATAAGGTTCTTTCGGTTGGTGTTTGTCGGGATGTTGTTCGGTTTGCGGGTCAGGCCGTCTGAAAACTATCGCGTTGATTGTTCGCGCAGCATGGCTTTGATTTCGGCGAGTTCCCGATGAAGGCGTTCGATTTCGTCTTTGCTGACGGGCAGTTCGCCGTCTTTGGTTTCCGGCCCGGCCTGTTTGTCCGTTTCTTCGCCGTCCGCGCCCAAGTTTGCCATGGTGTCCACAATCACGGCGACGAACAGGTTGAGCATCACAAAGGCGGAAACCAGGATGAACGGGACGAAAAACAGCCATGCGTGCGGATACACTTCCATCACCGGGCGGACGATACCCGAATAAGGAAAAAGCCCAACGTGCAGGCTTTTTACGGGGCGCGTATTGTATCAATTTTTTCAGACGGCCTGCATGGATTGGGGCCGTCTGAAAAAATAATGGCGGACGGCTTCAGCTTTCGGCAAACCGTTCGCGCGGCAACACCCATTTTTGCAGGTTTTTGAGTTTGCGCGGCGGCCGTAGGGTAAACGCGATTTCCGCCCCGTCTCCGAGTGCTTCGTAAATCGGCAGGATGTCGGTGATGCCGACCAGTTTCCATTGCACATCCTGCTGATGTTCGTTGGTGTAGGACGTTTCGTTTTCCCGTGCGATGCGCAGGGTTTTGTCGTAGGCTTCCAAACTGCTGTCGGCGCGGATAAGCACGGTGTTTTCATACGATAGGAAACGCGCTTCCGGGTCTTGCACGGACGGGCTGCCGGCAAGGGTCAGCCGCAAGAGGTAGGAGCAGTAATACCAACCGGTCGGCGAGCGGGTGTTCGGCATGGTTTCCTTTCTGTGGCGACGGTGCGGGGTATGGCGGCGGGACGGTAACGGCGCATACCATACGCAAACCGCCACCGCAGTGCAAACGAAATCAGGTATTTGCTTGTTTGCTTCGGCGTTTCAGGCAGTTTGAAACCAGACGGCGGGTACTGACGGGGCGGTGTGCGTCGTCCGGTTATGCGGGTTGGTGATGAAACGGTCGGAAACAGCCTGAATCTTTCAGACGGTCTCAGAGTCCGTCTGAAAATATCTGTTCGGCGAGTTCTTGCAGCCGGATGCGGATTTCTCTGTCTTCAGGGTCGCATCCGCCGTCGTGCCAGTGGTAGTCGGTTGCTTCGCCGCCAAGTCCGGCGGCTTCGATGCAGATGAAACGGTAGGGGGCAAATATCGGGGTATTGACATTGATTTTACAGACGTGGCTCGGTGTTTCGATGTCAATGACGTAAAACAGGCTGCCGTCCGGGTCGCGGGTTTGCAGGGTTTCGATGCGGCAATCGGGGCGTTTGGTCTGTTTTGCCAACCATTGTGCGGTTTGTGTGCAGATTTGGCGGTAACGGTCGGTCGGGTTCATAGCGTTTACTTTGAGGCCGTCTGAAAAACGGAAAGGTAAAAAACATACGTTCAGACGGCTTGTCCGCTGTGTTCGAAATAGGGGTAATCGGGCTGCTGTCCGTTGTCGTGCCAGCCTTCGGGCAGCCCGCTCGAGCGGTTTGGAGTAACGGCTACGATGGCGCAATAGGCCGGCCACAATGATTTTTCGTTGTCCGCTTCAATCCGATTGCCGTATTGCTCCGCCTGTTGTTCGGAAGGAAAGGCGGCGAGCATGGTTTTGGCGGTTTGGCCGAAGCATTCTTCGTAAAGCATGACGATGTGCAGCGTTTCGGCGGGGGCATCGCCGTGATAGGGGACGGCGGTGATTTTGACTGCGTTTTCCAAGTCGCCGTCATCGCGCCGTTCCTGCCAAGGGTCTTGCACCCCGATGGCGGCCAGATAGCGCAGGCGGTCAGTTTCGGCCTGTTCGGGGTCGGTGTACGCGCCAAGCAATAGGTCTTCCCATTCTTCGGAAATGCTGCGGGTCAGGATGCGGATGTCGGGCATAGTCGGAGGCTTTGTCATTCGCCGCCTGTCAGCCGCCGGATGACGGGATAGCGGTTTACGCCGCCGTTTGTGCGGCAGAATGCGGTCATTTTGAAGCGGCGCGGCCGGTCGGGACGGCCGCTGTCGTTTTCAAAGTAGAGTTCCACGCCGCTTTGCAGATATAGGCGGATGCCTAATTTGTCGCTTTGTTTGACGAAGTCGATGCCGCGTCGGTTCAGCCAGCGGATGACGCGCGGCAGGCTGAGTTTTTTCACGCGCGACAGCAGGCGGCGTTTGAGCACGATGTGCCGCCCGCCATGCAGTTTCTCATGTGGGAAATGGTCGGAATAGATGTGGACGAGTTCCCCGTCACCGAAGTGGAATTCGATGTTGCCGTAGAGCCGGATATCGTCGGCGATGCGGCATTTTCCATCGGGATCGGGAAAATTGTTGAGTATCCATTCTTTCGTTTGGTCGGGTTCGATGCAGTCGAAACGGCCGTCACGCAGGAAATCGAGCATGTCGATGCTTATCGGGCGGGGAAGCTGCATGTTTTTCAGACGGCCTGTTTGTAATGGACATCTGACAGGGCGGCAAGCCGTTCGGCGGCTTGTTCGGGGGTCAGGTCGCGTTGGGCTTCGGCCAGCATTTCGTAACCGACCATGAATTTACGAACCGTGGCGGAACGCAGAAGCGGCGGGTAGAAGTGGGCGTGCAGCCGCCATTCGGGGTGTTCGGCGCCGTCGAAGGGTGCGCCGTGCCAGCCCATCGAATAGGGGAAGCTGGTTTGGAACAGGTTGTCGTAGCGGGTAGTGAGCTGTTTGAGTATCTGCGCCAGTGTGCGGCGTTGGCCGTCATTCAGGTCGGTGATGCGGCGGATGTCGCCTTTGGGCAGCAACAGGGTTTCAAACGGCCATGCGGCCCAGTAGGGGACGACGGCCAGCCAGTCGTCGTTTTCGGCCACGATGCGTTCGCGGCGGGCGGCTTCTTCTTCGGCGTAGTCTTGCAGCAGGGCGCGGCCGTTTTCGGCGAAATAGCGGCTTTGGGCGGCGTCGGCTTTGGCGGGCAGGTCGGGCAGGAAGTCGCCCGCCCAGATTTGGCCGTGGGGGTGGGGGTTGGAGCAGCCCATGACTGCGCCTTTGTTTTCAAATATCTGCACCCAGCGGTAGGCCTGCCCCAGTTCTTCTGCCTGTTGCTGCCAAACGCGGATGACGGCTTCGATTTGTTCGGGCGGCAGTTCGGGCAGGGTTTTGCCGTGGTCGGGCGAGAAGCAGATGACGCGGCTGACCCCGCGCACGCTTTGGCTTTGGAACAGCGGATGGCTGCTGTCGGAATAGGCGGGGGTGTCGGGCAGCAGGGCGGAAAAGTCGTTGGTGAAGACGAAGGGTTCGGTGTAATCGGGGTTTTGCTCGCTGGTGATGCGTTTGTTGCCCGGGCAAAGGTAGCACGACGGGTCGTGCGCGGGTTTGGCGGCGGTGTCGGCCGCTTCCTGTTGTCCCTGCCACGGGCGTTTGGCGCGGTGGGGGGAGACGAGTATCCATTGGTCGGCAAGGGGATTGTAGCGGCGGTGCGGGTGGTCTGCGGGATGGAACATGGTTGTATTTGCTGTGTTGTGGTTGGGGTAATGGCACGGAGGCCGTCTGAAAAGGCAGTCAGTGTACGGCGAACGGCAGGCGGCGGACGATTTGCTGTGCGGCGTCGCGGCGCATTTCCTGCCATATCATGGCTTCTTCTTCCTGTTTGCCCAAGATTTCGGAATCGGCATATTCCAAGGTGCGGCGTACTTCGATCTGCATCGGTTCGCCGACGGGTTCGCCGTTGCGGGAAACTTGCGCGCGGACGCGCAGGGACAGTTGGTATTCGTTAATCATGGCGGCGCGCGTGATGGTGAGTACGTCTTTTTGCTGTTCGACGCTGTTCACGGTAACGGAAGCCTGGGCTTGGGCGGCGGAAACGGGGAGGCCGTCTGAACGGCGCAGGGCGTTTTCCAGCTGCACTTGCAGTTCTCCGCCCTGAATGTGCCAGTTTTTATAGGGCAGGCGGTCGTAGGGCAGGCTGCCTTTCAGGTGGAAGCCGCAGGCAGTCAGCAACATGGCGGCGGCAAGCGGGAAGAGTTTGGTGTTCATGGGGATTTCCTGTAACAGGCCGTCTGAAAACCGGTTTTCAGACGGCCTTTGTGTGCGGGATGCGGCAGGTGCGCATTCTACCGCAGTTTGTACGGCGGAAAAACAGGTGCGGCAGGTCGGATACGGTTTTCAGACGGTCTGAAATAGATTATATTCTCAACATTATTTGTTAATGTTGCCGCGCGGAGGGAGTTATGTATTGGTTTATCGCAGCCGTTGCCGTTTTGGTGGTCGAAATGTTTGTCGGCACCCTGTACCTGCTCATCATCAGTGCCGCCCTGGCCGGTGCGGGTGCGGCCTCACTTCTGTTTGACGGCTCGGCCGTGCCGATATTGACGGCGGCCGCCATTTCCGCCGCCGGCCTTTTTTGGCTGCATGGCTTTATCAAACGCCGCCGCACGCCGGCTGATGAAGTCAGCAATGATTTGGACATCGGTCAAACCGTGAAAATCCTGCGCCGCGTGAGCGAAGGGCAATACGAAGTTTCTTACCGGGGCACCACCTGGCAGGCGCGCGCCCTGAACGCCCGAATCACTGCCGAGCCTTCCTTTGCCGTGATTGGCGGCAAAGAAGGCAATATATTGCTTGTCCACTTAAACTAAGGAGATATTATGGAATTTTTGGGTTTGCCGCTGATTATTCTGGTCGCGGTCGTCATATTCGGCTTTAAGGCCGTCTGCATTGTGCCTCAGCAGGAGGCGCACGTCGTCGAACGCTTGGGCAAGTTCCACAGCGTATTGGAGCCGGGTTTGAACTTTCTGATTCCCTTCCTCGACCGTGTGGCCTACAAGCACACGCAGAAGGAAATCCCGCTGGATGTGCCCAGCCAGGTGTGTATCACGCGCGACAACATCCAGCTGACCGTGGATGGCATCATTTATTTCCAAGTAACCGATCCGAAGCTTGCGTCATACGGTTCCAGCAATTATGTGCTGGCGATTACGCAGCTGGCGCAAACCACGCTGCGTTCGGTTATCGGACGGATGGAAATGGACAAGACCTTCGAAGAGCGCGAAGATACCAACCGCGCAGTGGTGGCGGCATTGGATGAGGCTGCCGTCTCTTGGGGCGTTAAAGTGCTGCGTTACGAAATCAAAGACCTGGTGCCGCCGCAGGAAATTTTGCGCGCCATGCAGGCGCAGACCACGGCGGAACGCGAAAAACGCGCCCGTATCGCCCAGTCCGAAGGTTTGAAAATCGAACAAATCAACCTGGCTTCCGGTCAGCGCGAAGCGGAAATTCAAAAATCCGAGGGTGAGGCGCAGGCCGCCATCAATGCGTCCAACGGTGAAAAAGTGGCGAAAATCAATCAGGCGCAGGGTGAGGCGGAAGCCATCCGCCTGGTTGCGCAGGCCAGTGCCGACGCCATCCGCACCGTGGCCGAAGCGATACGCACCGAGGGCGGCGACGAGGCGGTGAAACTGAAAGTCGCCGAGCAATACGTCGAAGCCTTCGCCAAACTGGCCAAAGAAAGCAATACGCTGATTATGCCGGCAAACGTGGCCGACATCGGCAGTTTGGTTTCCGCAGGGATGAAGATTGTCGAAGGCGCAAAAGTGCCGGCGGTGAAGGCGCAATAAGCAGGTAGCCCGGCAATAGGGAAGGCCGTCTGAAAACCATGTTTCAGACGGCCTTTTGCTATTTTGATTGCTACGGGCAGATGATGACGCTTAGGCTTCGTCAGGCTGTTCGCTGCGGATAATCAGCAGCGGCAGATGGCTTTGGCGCATCACGGTTTCGGCGAAGCTGCCCATCAAGAGGTGCATCAGGCCGGTGCGGCCGTGGGTACCCAGCACCAGCAGATCCGCGCCCTGTTGGCTGGCATAATCCACCAATTCCTGCGCCATTTCGCGCGCGCCTTTATTGGCCAGCAGCAGGTGGGTATTGACACCGGAGATGCCCGGTTCCGCGCCGTTTGTAATTTCCACGGCTTCGGAAAGCACCTCGTTGCCGTTGGCAATGGCGGCTTCTTCATAACTGGCCTGTTGCAGGAATTCGGGAGCCAGAGCCATATATTCAGCGGGGTTGGCCACATGGACCAAAGTCAGTTTCGCTTTGCCCGCGGCGGCCACGCTGCAGGCATGTTTCAACGCATTGACGGAAGTTTCGCTGCCGTCTACCGCTACCACCAGATGTTTATACATAACACAACCCTCCTTCATGAAATTATTAAGATTTCGTTTACGGACGCGCCGCATGGCCTGAAGTATAATGCAGCCTGCACCCAAGTGTGTAATTTTTCTATTTTGTTTTGATATGCAACAATGAACGACAACGATTTTTCTGCCGCCGTTTCCGAACGCCGTTTCGGCGGAATCGCCCGCCTTTACGGCGAAGATGCCTTAAACCGCTTTGCCGCCGCGCATGTCTGCGTGGTCGGCGTGGGCGGCGTGGGTTCGTGGGCGGTCGAGGCTTTGGCGCGTTCCGGCATCGGCGCGTTAACACTGATCGATTTGGATAATGTGGCCGAGTCTAATGTAAACCGCCAGCTGCATGCGCTGACTTGCGATTTCGGCAAGGCCAAAGTAACCGCCCTGCACGAACGCATCCTGCAGATCAACCCCGCCTGCCGCGTTACCGAAATCGAGGATTTCGTTACCGAAGACAACCTGCCCGTGCTTTTCAGACGGCCTTTCGACTTCGTTATCGACGCCATCGATCAAATGCGCGTCAAAGCGGCGATGGTCGCCTATTTCGTCCGTCACGGGCAGCCTTTCATATTGAGCGGCGGTGCGGGCGGGCAGAAAAATCCGTCCCTGATTCAAACCGCCGACCTGAGCCGCGTTACCCACGACCCGCTGCTGGCCAACCTGCGCTACACCTTGCGGAAACGCTACGGCTTCCCGCGCGATGCCAAGGAAAAAATGCGCGTGCCCTGCGTGTATTCGCTGGAAAGCATCACGCCGCCGCAAACGGCCGAAGCCTGTGCCGCCGGTTCCGCGCCGCAAGGACTGTCTTGCGCGGGTTACGGCGCGAGCATGTTGGTAACCGCACCTTTCGGCCTGTATTGCGCCCAAGCCGCTTTGGAACACATCGCGTCAGGTAAGGCGGAAGGTAAAAAAGGCAAGGGAGGCTTGGACTAGCCGCCGCAAAGCGCGATAATGAAGGCAGGCCGTCTGAAAACAGAAAATTCATACGCCGCCCCCAAAAAAAAACGAACACATGCCGCCGCCGTCCGATACCGTTTTGCAATCAAGGAGTGTTGCGATGAAATATGCTGTGAAATATGCCGTACTTGCCGCCGCCGTTTTGCTGTCCGCCTGCGCCCTGACACCCGAACAGCAGGTCGAACGCGAGGCAGCCCGCATTCGGGCGCGCCAAAACCTCCAAGTCGGGCTGGCCGCCCAATGCGACCCCGAAACCGCCCGCCTGATGCGCCGCCAATTCGACGGCGATACCGGTTCGGGAGAAAAGGAAAGGCAGGCTTTCCGGCTGGCCTATCTCGACAGGGTAAACGACAAAATGTTCCAAGCCTGCTACAAAATGGCTTGGCAGAGCTATGCCGCCCAAGTCGAATTGGAAGATATGCGCCGCTACCGCTATTACGACGACTGGTGGTACGGCCCGCGTCCGTGGGGGCCTTGGTGGTGGTAAATTGACCCGACGGGCGAAAGCACGGATAATCCGCCCGTTTACCCATCTTTTTCAGACGGCCCAAACTCAGGCCGTCTGAAACCTTTTATAAAGCACGAACATGAAAGCACCCGAACTCCTCCTTCCCGCCGGCGGCCTCGAACGTATGCGCGCCGCCTACGACTACGGCGCAGACGCCGTTTATGCCGGCAGCCCGCGTTACTCCCTGCGCGCCCGCAACAACGAATTTGCCAAACTCGACGTCCTTGAGCAAGGCATTAAAGAAGCGCACGAACGCAACAAAAAATTCTTTTTAACCGTCAACACCCTGCCGCACAATTCCAAACTCAAAACCTTCGTCGCCGACATGGAACCGCTGATTGCCATGAAGCCCGACGCGCTGATTATGGCGGATCCGGGTTTGATTATGACCGTGCGCGAAAAATGGCCCGAAATGCCGATCCACCTGTCCGTACAGGCGAACACCACCAACTACTGGGGCGTGAAATTCTGGCAGAACATCGGCGTCGAACGCATCATCCTATCGCGCGAATTGAGCATGGAAGAAATCGCCGAAATCCGCCAAGAATGCCCCGACATCGAACTCGAAGTCTTCATCCACGGCGCATTGTGCATCGCCTACTCAGGCCGTTGCCTATTGTCGGGCTATTTCAACCACCGCGACCCCAACCAAGGTACCTGCACCAATTCCTGCCGCTGGGATTACAAAGTCCATAACGCCACTGAAAGCGATGCGGGCGACGCCCAGCTTCTGCAAGGTTTCAACTTTGAAAAAGCCCAAGAAGAAGCCAATCAAAACTTCGAAGGCATCAACGGTCAGAAACGCCACCCCTACGCCGACAAGGTCTTCCTGATTGAAGAGTCCAACCGCCCGGGCGAGATGATGCCGATTATGGAAGACGAACACGGCACCTACATCATGAATTCCAAAGACCTGCGCGGCATCGAAGTCGTTGAAAAACTCGCCAAAATCGGCGTGGACAGCCTCAAAGTCGAAGGCCGCACCAAGTCGCTCTACTACGTCGCCCGCGTTGCTCAGTCCTACCGCAAAGCGATTGACGATGCCGTCGCAGGCCGTCCGTTCGACTACGGCTTGTTGAGCGAACTCGAAGGCCTCGCCAACCGCGGTTACACCAGCGGCTTCCTCGAACGCCACCAAACCCAAGACTATCAAAACTACCTCAGCGGCCATTCCACCGCCAAACAAAGCCAATACGTCGGCCACGTTACTGAAATCGACGCTGAAGGCTGGGCAACGGTGGAAGTCAAAAACCGCTTTGCCGTCGGCGACACTTTGGAAATCATCCACCCCGAAGGAAATCAAACCATCACGTTGGAACAAATGACCCGCAAAGGCGCAGCCGTCGAAGTCGCCCCGGGCAACGGCATCCAAGTCAAAATCCCGAATATGCAGGGCAAAGAAAAAGCCCTGATTGCCCGGGTTTTGAATCCCTAAGTGCGTCCGGCAACGGCAAAAGGCCGTCTGAAAACCGCAGCAACGGCTTTCAGACGGCCTCCATATCGTCAAAACAGCTCAAAAACAAAATAATGAAAATCACCAAAATTTTTACTTTCGATTCCTCGCATATGCTCGACGGCCACGATGGCAAGTGCCAAAACCTGCACGGCCATACTTACAAACTGGAAATCACCGTTGCGGGCAGCCCCATCGAAGGCGGCGCGAAAGACGGCATGGTGATGGATTTTTCCGACCTGAAACGCACGGTCAAGCAACACATCATCGAACCTTTCGACCACGCCTTCATCTATCACGGCGGCAATGAACGGGAAAGCCAAATCGCCGCGCTTTTGGAGGGTTGGAACATGAAAACCCTGCGCCTTCCCTTCCGCACCACCGCCGAAAAAATGGCGGTTGAAATGTACGGCCGTCTGAAAAACGCGGGTTTGAATGTGTCTAATGTCAAACTGTGGGAAACGCCGACCTCGTGTGCGGAGTATGAGGAGGGGTAGGGAATATCTCGGACGTATCGATATAGTCAATTCAAATAAGGCCTGTCCACTCCCGTCATTCCCGCGCAGGCGGGAATCCAGGCCTTGGTTTTTCAGGAATTTAAAAATTGCAGCAATTCCAAATCCCTGGATTCCCGCCTGCGCGGGAATGACGGTGTGGGGCGTTCTTCTTTGAATTTACTGTAAAACCGTTTTTCTCCTGCACGGATTCCCTGCTTTTCAGACGGCCTTTCATACCAACACACCCATTAAAAGGAACACTCATGAAACTCCATTCCACCCTCTTAGTCCTCCTCGTCATTGCCGAACATTTCTACATCGCTTGGCTCAAAATGGCTCGGGTTTCCAGCAAAAAGGCGGCGGTGTCGGCGGTATGAAAAAAATCAGCGTCGCCCCCGAAAATCCGCAATACCGCATCGTTGAAATTTTCGAGAGCCTGCAAGGCGAGGGCTGGAACACGGGCATGCCCGCAGTTTTTGTCCGCTTGGGTAAATGCAATCTGGCGTGCGGCTGGTGCGATACCGATTATTTGAAATTCGGCATGATGGGCCTGTCCGACATCTTAGGCCGTCTGAAAACCTACACCGCCCGCAATATCATCATCACCGGCGGCGAGCCGACCATACAGCCGCATCTCGATACGCTGCTCGACGCGCTCAAGGCGGAAGGCTATTTTCTCTGTATCGAAACCAACGGCCTCAAACCCGCACCGCCGCAAATCGACTACGTCGCCACCAGCCCCAAAGCCTGCTACGCCGCCAAATATGAAACAAACTGCATCGCCGAAGCCGACGAAGTGCGGATTGTTGCGGACGGCGATGTCGTTGCGTTCTGCCAAAATATGGAACGCAAAATCCGCGCGAGCCATTACTACCTTTCGCCCTGCGAACAAGATGGCGTGATGAACATCTACGACACCATCCGCCAAATCGGTATCTTAAACAGCCGCCCCGACGCGCCCGTGCATTGGCAGTTGAGCGTACAGACGCACAAATGGGCGGGGATAGAGTAAAAGGCCGTCTGAAAAACCTTTTCCACCGTTCAGACGGCCTTTGCCGTATCATCGCGGGCAAACCCGAAATCCGAGGAAAGCCAGTGTCCAAACAGCCCGATAAATTCCTGAGCAAACCCGAACGCATCATGCTGGTCGGCATGATGCTCGATGCCGACTACACCGGCGCGAACGAAACCCGCGAACGCTCCTTTGCCGCCGCGATGGCCGAAGCGGAAGAACTCGTCCGCGCCACCGGTGGCGAATTCGTCTGCCGCCAAACCGCCAAACGCAACCGCGCCCATCCCGCCCTGTTTGTCGGCACCGGCAAGGCCGAAGAATTGGCGCAAACCGTTCGCGACCGGCAAATCGAACTGGCCGTGTTCAACCACGAACTCACCCCCACCCAGGAGCGCAATCTCGAAAAAGCCCTGCAATGCCGCGTGCTTGACCGCGTCGGCCTGATATTGGCCATTTTTGCCCAAAGGGCGCAAAGCCAGGAAGGGCACTTGCAGGTCGAACTGGCGCAGCTGACCCACCTAACCGGCCGCCTCGTGCGCGGCTACGGCCACCTGCAAAGCCAAAAAGGCGGCATCGGCCTGAAAGGGCCGGGCGAAACCCAACTCGAAACCGACCGCCGCCTGATCGCACAAAAAATCACTGCCCTGAAAAAACGGCTCGAAGCCGTCCGCCGCCAACGCGCCACCCGCCGCAAGGCGCGCGAACACGGCAGCCTGCCCACCTTCGCGCTGGTCGGCTACACCAATACCGGCAAATCCAGCCTGTTCAACCGCCTGACCAAAGCCGACGTCTTGGCCAAGAACCAACTCTTCGCCACACTCGACACCACCGCCCGCCGCCTGTATCTCAACCCGTCCGCCAGCATCATACTCACCGACACGGTGGGCTTCGTGCGCGACCTGCCTCACGGCCTGGTGGCCGCCTTCTCCGCCACGCTGGAAGAAACCGCATTGGCCGATGTACTGCTGCACGTCGTCGATGCCGCCCATCCCGAACACGAACGGCAAATAGACGATGTGAACGAAGTATTGCGCGAAATCGGCGCGGGCGACGTACCGCAAATCGTGCTGTACAACAAAACCGACCTGCTGCCGCCCGAAGAACGCCGTTTCGGCGTCCTGCGCGACGTACAGGGCAGGGCGGTGGCGGCCAATATTTCGGTTAAAACGGGAGAAGGTTTGGACGCATTGCGCGAAATATTGGCCGAACACGCCGTTTCAGACGGTTTGAAAAACCAAAACACCGTTTGAAATACCATTACCACCGTTTTAAAAAACACTTAACGATTGGGGAAATGCTATGAAACGCCTGCTCAAATACCTGCTTGGTGCAACCGCCGTCCTTATATTGGCCGCCGTCGCCGTCCTGTATGCCGTTCCCGAATGGCTGAAACAGCGCGAAATCCGTGCCGCCGAAGCCGATTTGGCTTTGCTGGCCGCGCCGCCCGCGCCGCCGCCGTCTGCGAAAAACGGCATAGACGCATTGTGGCTGCTGCAATACCGCACAAAAGACGATGCCGAACGCGCCGATTTGATGCGCCGTTTCGGCGAAGTGCTCAAATACACCCCTGATACCTTTGCGCGCCATAACGAATTGGCGGACAGATACCTGCCGCCGCCCGATGACGATATTTTGATCTTTACCGGGACGGCGGCGGAATACCTGTCCCAAATCCGCGCCAACCTGCCTAAATACCGCGCCGAAGCGGAAAAACATGCCGAACTGTTTGCCAACGTGGACAAACTGGCCGATTACGACACTTTCGCCCCGCGCGACTGGCCGAACGACAAAGAAGACTTAAACAAAATGCGGCTTCCATATTTCCAATGGCTTCTTCGCAGTCATGGCCTTGCCGCATTGGACTGGGCGCAGGGCGGGGAAGGCCAGGCCTGGAGGCGTGTCTGCCGCAACATCAAAACCGGCCGCAGCCTGCTTCACGGCCGCCCGGGCCTGATTTACCCCATGATCGGAAACGCCGTCATCCGCCGCAACACCGGCCTGGCGGCACAAATGCTGCATGAAAAACCCGAATGGGCAAACCGCCTGCCCGCCGAATGCGGCGGCATGTTCGATGTATTGGACGAACAGGAACAAGGCATTTGTTTGGCCATGCAGGACGAATTCCACCAAGCGGATAATATGTACCGCAAATTGGACGGCAAAGGTGTGCAGATGATGCAGGTAACGGAATGGCGGGAACTTATGGCTTTGAGCGACGACTCGCAAATCCGGGCAGCCGACTTCGCATTATTGTTCCTGCCGCGCTTTGATGCGGCACACAACCGCGCCTTAAGCGCGCCGAATTATGCCTCCTACTGCAAACCCGAAGCCGCCGCCGTTTTGAAGGCCGATCAAAAAACGCAGCCGCAGCCGCAGCCGTCTGAAAAAACATTTACCCGAAAATGGGCGTGCCTGGGCAACAGCATAGGCTGCCTGACCACCGACACGGCCCTGCCTTCTTTTGACGATTATGTCTACCGCCTGCAAGACACCTCCATGCAGCAGCGTGCCTTTAACGCGGCCTTGGCCTTATACCGCCTGCCCGCCGAAAGCCGCCGCGCCGCCCTGGATAAAGTTTTGGCCGAACATTCCTCCCCGTCGCGCAAATTGAGATGGAACGAAAAAGAGCGAGTTATCGACTTTGATGTTTATGATTTAAACAAGATTCCCGACCCGATACCGTTCGGACCCGATGCCGGAAGATAAGGCTTTCAGACGACCTCTGCATATAAGGCCGTCTGAAAATGAAGGACGAACGGGGAAACCCGTTAAAGTGATGTGAATTTTGATTGAACCGTGAAAGATTGAACCATGAAGCAGCCTTATCTGTTGCAAACATCGCCCGATTCGCTGATTTTGTTCGATAACGGCAAAGACAATTTTTTAGCGGATTTTCATCAGGTGTTTTCGGGAGCGAAGTCGAAAGCGAACATGAAAATATATTTGCCTTGCTTGGCACGGATGCTTTTTTTTTATCATGCGCGGCGGGCAGCCGGCCTTGCAGGATTGGGACAGCAAAATTTATTTCTCCCTTCCTTTGCCGTTTCCTTTGGATTTGGCCGACGGTTGCGGCGTGATGCCGGTCGGTACTCCCGAACCGGTTGCCGCTGAAAGGCTGCAAGCCCGGTTTGCCGATAAAAACGACAACGCCGGCTTGTCGCAGCCCTTTTTGATTTTGCCGCTTAAAACGGTTGGGAATCATGCGATTGTTTTGCTTTGTGCATCTGCCTGTTCAACGAACAGGAGCAAGAGCGTATGAAACGGAAATTTGAATTGGCATAAGGGCTTTCAGACGGCCTGATCCACGCAGGAGGCCGTCTGAAAAAGCGATATGAAAACAAAAATCCTGAAACCGGCAATGGGTTTCAGGATTTTTGCATTCGGGCAGCCTACATCCGGCTCAATTCGCGCTGCAGGGCTTGGATATTTTGACGGCGGTCTTGGATGCTGGCCGTGAGCTGGCTGGCGCGGTTTTGGTTTTTCTGCGCGCGGGCGGCACTCAGTTCGTTTTGTGCGGATGCCAAAGCCTGTTGTTCGTTGGCCAGTTCTTGTTCCAGAATGGTGCGGCGACCGCTGCTGCCCGAAGGCTTGGGCAGGCCCGCATCGGCGGTTTGCAGCGGGGGCGCGGTACGTATCGGCGCGTTGGCGGCGCGGTTCGTACTCATGGAGGCGCGCCTCGGCGATGCCGGAGCAGCAGAGGCCTGGGCGGCCGGTTCGCGCGGCGGCGGTGCAACGCGCGGGGCGATACTGGTATAGCTGCCTATCCTCGGCAGGTCGGGCGTATGGCAGTTGGCCGACGGGCGCGAGGTATAGACGGTTACGCCGCCGACGTTGCATTCGTACACTTTGGCCCCTGCCGGCAGCGAGGCGGCGGATATGGCGGCGATGATGCTGTATTTGATGATGCTGTTCATAAGTTTATCCCCGGAATTCTGTTTCAACGGCATGGTTTATCTGTTCCAATTCTTCCTGCCATGCCAGCCAGTTTTCCTCTTGTTTTTCTAATTTTACTTTAGTTTCCGCCAATTGTGCGAGGGTCTGTTGCAATTTGGTTTTGTTGGCATCGGAATAGGCGTCTTCCTGTGCCAAAAATGCTTCACAGGCTGTCTGAATTTCGCTCAGGGCGGCGATTTCTTTTTCGGCTTGGCTGATTTTCTGCTGCAAGGGTTTGCCGAGGCGGGCTTTTTCCTGGCGGATTTGCGCTTCGACGCGCTTGGCGTCTTTGCGGTTTTGGCTTTGGGAGGATGCGGCGGGCGCGGCGGCGGCGTTTTCTTGCGCCAAGCGGTAACGGCGGTAATCTTCCAAATCGCCGTCAAACGTTTTCAGACGGCCTTGTTCTATCAGCAGGAAGCTGTCGGTGGTGGCTTCGAGCAGGCTGCGGTCGTGCGAGACGACAATCAGCGCGCCTTGAAAACTTTGCAATGCGAGCGTGAGTGCGTGGCGCATGTCCAAATCGAGATGGTTGGTCGGTTCGTCCAGCAGCAGCAAATTAGGCTTCTGCCACACAATCATCGCCAATGCCAGCCGCGCCTTTTCGCCGCCTGAAAACGGTTCGGTTTTCTGCAGGGCGGCATCGCCGACAAAGTTGAAGCTGCCGAGGAAGTTGCGGATTTCCTGTTCGCGCACGTCGGGGCTGAGTTTTTGGATGTGCCACAGCGGGCTTTGGTCGGGACGCAGGGTGTCGAGCTGGTGCTGGGCGAAATAACCGATATTGAGCTTGTCCGAGCGGACAATCCGGCCGGACAGGACATTCAGTTCGCCCGCCAGCGTTTTGATAAAGGTCGATTTGCCGCTGCCGTTTACCCCCAAAAGGCCGTAACGCGCGCCGCTTTCCAGCGACAGGTCGATGCCGTGCAAAACGGGTTCGCCGCCGTAGCCCAAATCGGCTTTGTCCAGTTGCAGCAACGGATTGGGCAGGTGGGCGGGGCTGTCGAATTCAAACGAAAACCCGCTGTCGAAGTGTGCCGGCGCGATGCGTTCGAGCTTGTCCAAGGCCTTCATGCGGCTCTGCGCCTGCACGGCTTTGGTGGCCTTGGCTTTGAATCGGTCGATAAAGGATTGCAGGTGTTTGATTTGCGCCTGCTGTTTGAGGTAGGCCGCCTGCTGTTGTGCCAGGCGGCGGGCGCGTTCGGCTTGGTAAAAATCGTAATTGCCGCCGTAAAGCGTGAGCTTTTGATCGGAAAGTTCGACGGTCTGCGTCGTGGTGGCGTTGAGGAAATCGCGGTCGTGCGAAATGATGATTTGGGTACAGGGCAGGCCGGACAGATGGTTTTCCAGCCATAACACGGTTTCCAAATCGAGATGGTTGGTCGGTTCGTCCAACAGCAGCAAATCGGCGCGGCACATCAGTGCCTGCGCCAGATTGAGGCGCATCCGCCAGCCGCCGGAAAAGGATTTGACTGGCCGGCTGTGTTCTTCTTGGGAAAAACCCAAGCCGCTTAACAGTTTGGCAGCGCGGGCGGGCGCGCTGTAAGCATCGATTTCCTCCAATTTGGCATGATGTTCGGCCTGTTTCATGCCGTCGTTTTTCGCTTCGGCTTCGTGTAAGGCCGTCTGAAAAAGCTGCAATTCCCCGTCGCCCTGCAAAACATAATCCAGCGCGGACATGTCCAGCGCGGGCGTTTCCTGGGCAACGGCGGCGGTTTTCCAGTGTTTCGGAATGGAAACGTCGCCTTTGTCGGCTGTGATTTCGCCTTTGAGCAGGGCGAAGAGGCTGGATTTGCCGCTGCCGTTTTTGCCGATCAGGCCGACGCGGCGGCCGGGAGCGAGGGAGAGGGCGGCTTGTTCGAGCAGCACTTTCAGGCCGCGTTGCAGGGTGAGGTTTTTGATTTCTATCATGTTTGAAGCTTGGGCGGATGGAGGCGGAAAAAGGCGGCATTTTACCGTTTCGCCGCCGTTTCTAAAACAAGCATTTCAAATTCGTCAAAAGGATGCGTATAATGGTGCGGTTTTTTTAACCGACAAATCGTTAGGAACACCATGAGCATCCAAGAGCAAATCAAAGAAGTCGTTACCACCCATCCCATCGTGTTGTTTATGAAGGGTACGAAGCAGTTTCCGCAGTGCGGTTTTTCTTCCCGCGCGGTGCAGCTGCTGAACGCGGCGGGCGCGCAGTACGTTACGGTCAATGTGTTGGAAAACGCCGAAGTGCGCCAGGGCATTAAGGAATACAGCGATTGGCCGACCATCCCGCAGCTTTATGTGAACGGCGAATTTATCGGCGGCGCGGACATTTTGCAGGAAATGTATGACGCCGGCGAATTGCAGGAGTTGGTTGCCGCCAAGTAATCCGGCAAACGGAGGCCGTCTGAAAAGTTTCAGACGGCCTGTTTTCTATCCGGGGCGATGGTTTGTGCCCCGGACGGGCTTCGGCCGAGGCGGATTGCTTTTTTGGATTTTGAGAATAAGATTAAGCGCAAAGGAAGGATATGTGGTCGTTTGAAATGGTGGCCGCCATGCTGGCGGTCGGGGCGGTGGCCGGTGTGATTGCAGGGATGTTCGGCGTCGGCGGCGGCACGATTTTGGTACCGCTGGTGCTGTGGATTTTGCAGATGCAGGGGGCGGAAAACTTTCAATACGCCCAGCATATCGCCATCGGCACGTCGTTTGCCGTGATGGTGTTCACGTCGTTTGCCAGCGCGCGGGCGCAGTATAAGCGGCAGGCGGTGGATATGGACGTGCTGCGCGCGATGGTGCCCGGGGTGTTGTGCGGTGTGGCGGCGGGGGCGTTGGTGGCGCAGTATTTGCCGAACAAGGGTTTGCAGGTTTTTTTCACGCTGTTTATCGCCATTCTCGCCGTGCGTGCGTTGTTGGGCATCAAGCCTACGCCTGAACGGCAGTTGCCCGGCAGGGGCGGCTTGTTCGGTATGGGCGGGCTGTTCGGCCTGCTGTCGAGCTGGATCGGTATCGGCGGCGGTTCGCTGACCGTGCCTTATTTGACTTTCTGCAATGTGCCGGTTCACCGCGCCGTCGGCACTTCGGCTGCTTTGGGCTGGCCGATTGCGGCGGCGGGTACGCTGGGTTATGCCTGGGCGGGCTGGAATCAGGGCGGTCTGCCTGAAGGTTCGGCGGGTTTTGTCTATCTGCCTGCGGTGGGCATTCTGGCCGCGGCCACTTTGCTGTCCGCGCCTTTGGGCGTGCGCCTTTCCCACAAGCTGCCTGCCGACAAGCTGAAAAAGGGTTTCGGCATCCTGCTGTTGCTGATTGCGCTGCGGATGGCGTGGAAGATTGTACAGTCGTAGCCGTGCCGCCCGGTATCGGAGGTTGGCGGTAAAAAGGCCGTCTGAAAAGCCGGAAACAGCTTTTCAGACGGCCTTTTGCCGTGTCGTTTAATCGTCCAGCGGTTTCCATTGCCAGTAAAACCGTTTCGGCCGCCACTGGCGCGCGGTAACGGTTTGGCCGTCGGATTCAAGCAGCCACGCGCCTTGGCGGTCGGTGCGGAGCAGACGGATGCCGTGTGCGCGGACGCGGTTTTGCACTTCGGCGGTCGGGTGGCGGTAGCTGTTGCCAAAGCCGCTGGAGGCGATGGCGAAGTCGGGGGAGACGGCGTTGAGGAATGCACCCGACGACGAGCCGCTGCTGCCGTGGTGCCCCAGCACCAAGGCTTGGCTGTACAGGCTTTGGCCGTAGCGTTCCAGCAGTTTTCGTTCTCCTTTGATGTCGAGGTCGCCGGTTACGATAAACGCCGTGCCGCCCGCCACGGCGCGCAGGACGCAGCTTCGGGCGTTGTCGTCTGCGGCTTCGCCCTCGACGGCGAGGAGTTCGAAATGCACGCCGTCCCATTGCCATTGCCGGCCGGTGCGGCAGTTTTGCATCTGAGTCGGGCCTAAGCCGCCGTAAAATTCGGGCTGTCCGGCCAGCACCTCGCGGGGCTTGAGTGCACGGATAATCAGCGGTGCGCCGCCGTCGTGGTCGGTATCGTGGTGGGACAGCAGCAGTGTGTCAAGGCGGCGCACGCCGTGCGCGTACAGGGCGGGGAGTGTCTGCATCTGCGCCGCGCCCGCCGTGCCGGTATCGAACAACAGATGATGGGAGGCCGTCTGAAAATACACTGCCAAGCCTTGTCCGACATCCAGCACAACCATTTTCAGACGGCCTTCCGTCGGCGGGGCGGGGCGGTATAACAGGAAACCGGCCAAAACGACGGTCGCCCACGGGCGCAATGCCGCACCGCGCGGCAGCAGCCAAACGGCCACCGCCGCCAGTGCCGACAGCAGCAGCGGCCACGGTGCGGCGGCCAAACCCCATTCCGGCGCGAATTCCGCCATTGCGGCCAAAACGTGCAAAGTATGCTGCCCCAGCCAGGCCGCCGCGTATTGCAGGGGGTAGAACGGAAAGAGGGAGGCAATTAAGGCCAACGGCACCAGCAGCCAGGAAAACCACGGAATCGCTGCGGCATTGGCCAACGGACTGGCGGGCGGCAGGGCGGAAAACAGAAAACCTACCGCAGGGAGGGAGGCCAACGTGGCCGCCCATTGCCCGCGCAAGGCCGAAACCCACCATGCCTTGCCGTCGCTCGTGCGGCAGGAGTCCGCCCACAAGAGCGCGGCCACCAGCCCGAACGACAGCCAGCTGCCTGCCGCCAATGCGGCCGACGGGTCGAGCAGCAAAATCAGGGCCAGCGCCGCCCACCAGCCGCGCCAGGCCGAAGCCGTGCCGCCCAGACTCCAGGCTGCCGCAACGGAGGCAATCATCAGCATCGAGCGCAGGGTGGGGACGGCAAATCCGGCCAAGCCGCTGTAAACCAAGGCCGCCGCCGCACCCGCCGCCAGCATCCAAACGCGCGGCCGCCTCGGCGCGGCGGGCAAAAGGAGCAGCAGGCGTTTCATCAGCCAGGCGGCCAGCAGGGCCACCATGCCGACATGCAGGCCGGACACGCTGATCAAATGGTTCAGCCCCAACGGGCGGAACACCTGCCACCAGCCGCCCGACAGTGCGTTCTGCTCGCCGATGGAGAGCGCGCGCATCAAGGCCGCGCCGTCGGCCACTTCGGGCGGCAGCCGCTGCCAGCTCGAGCGTATGTGTCCGCGCAGGCGCAGGAGGCCGTCTGAAAAACCGTTTTCCCTGCCGGTCAGCAGCTGCCGTTCCGCCCCGGCCGTCGCCGATGCGTCTATGCCGTTGGCCAAAGCCCATGCCTCGCGGCTGAAACCGCCGATGTTTTCCTCACCGATAGGCGGGCGCATTTTCAGCTTCAGCCGCCACACGCTGCCGGCCGGCCATTCGCGCCGTTGATAGTCGGACAACTGCACGCGGTAACGCCGCCCGCCGGACGTTTCCGCTTCGGCTTCCAAGCGCACCCGCCGCCCGTCGTCCTGCGCCAAACCGGCCGCCCTCACCGTCATTTCCACCGCTTCGCCCTGTCGTTCCAAAGGCCAGCGGGCGGACAAAGCCTGTTCCGTCCGCCATACGCCGTATGCCGTTCCCGCGCACGTCAGCAGCACGAAAACCGCCGTGCGCGGAAAACGGCGCAGTATCGGCACGGCACACGACGCCCATACCGCAAACAGCCAAAACGGCGGTGCGGCAGGCAGGGCAAAGGATAGCAAAACGCCCGCACAAAAGGCGGACGGCAGATAAATCGGCATCGGGTTTTCCGTAAGGGAGGCCGTCTGAAAACGAAACGGATGCGCTGTGCTTTCAGACGGCCTGATTTCGATTGGGAAGGAACGTGTCGGACATCAACGCCGGGTCGGCGTCCGTTTCAAAACGGCAAACAGGGCCAACAGCACGGGCAGGCTTGCCGCAATGACCGCCAACAGGGGCTGCGGATAGCCGGATTCCGCGGCTGTCCAAAGGCCGGTATCCAGCGAGACCAAGGCGCAAGCCGCCCATAATACCGCCAGATTGACGGCATATGCCGCCGCCGCAATATTGCGCGGGAAAAGCTGCATCAATGCGGCAAACGAAAACCCCAAGAAGGCAAAGGCGAGCAGGTGCAAATCGCCGCTGCCCGCCGATTGCGGATATATCTGGCTGCCGTCTGCTGCCCGCATCAGGGGCAGTGAAGCCGGCTGTTGGAGGAAATACCAGCCCGCAGCAACATTGAAAAGGGCGAAAAACAGGAGGATTTTTTTCATTTTTCAAAAGCGTCCGGCCTGGGCTGCCTTTCTGACACAACGATGGCATTCGGCGTTCGGCGTCCGCCATAAAAGGCCGTCTGAAAGGAAACCGATTCGTTCGGCATCAATCGCCCATTGCCGCCAGAAGTTCGGCCTGATGTTCGGCAATCAGGGCGTTGGTGATTTCTTCCAAGTCGCCGTCCATCACAAAATCCAGCTTGTGCAGGGTGAGGTTGATGCGGTGGTCGGTCACGCGGCCTTGCGGGTAGTTGTAGGTGCGGATGCGTTCGCTGCGGTCGCCGCTGCCGATCAGGGATTTGCGTTCGGCGGCTTCTTTGGCTTGGGCTTCGCGTTTTTGCGCGTCGTTCAGGCGGGCGGCGAGGACTTTCATCGCCTGCGCTTTGTTGGCGTGTTGGCTGCGGCCGTCTTGACATTCGACCACCATGCCTGTGGGCAGGTGGGTGATGCGGACGGCGGAGTCGGTTTTGTTGATGTGCTGACCGCCCGCGCCGGATGCGCGGAAGGTGTCGATGCGCAAGTCGGCGGGGTTCAACTCGATGTCTTCCAGTTCGTCCGCTTCGGGCATGACGGCGACGGTGCAGGCGGAAGTATGGATACGGCCTTGGCTTTCGGTGGCGGGGACGCGCTGCACGCGGTGACCGCCCGATTCGAATTTCAGACGGCTGTACGCGCCCAAACCGACAATGCGGGCGATGACTTCTTTATAGCCGCCCAACTCGCTTTCATTGGCTGAAACGATTTCAACCTGCCAGCGGTTGCGCTCGGCGTAGCGGCTGTACATGCGCAGCAAATCGCCTGCAAACAGCGCGGCTTCGTCGCCGCCCGTTCCGGCGCGCACTTCGATGAAGATGTTTTTGTCGTCGTCGGCATCTTTGGGCAGCAGCAGTTTTTGCAGTTCGGTATCGAGCGTGTCGATTTTGGCTTTTGCCGCTTCGATTTCTTCGGCGGCAAAGTCTTTCATTTCGGGGTCGGACAGCATTTCCTGCGCTTCGGCCATGTCGTTTTGCGCCTGCATGTATTGGTGGAAGGTTTCGACGACGGGGGTGATTTCGGCGTGTTCGCGCGTGAGCTTGCGGTAGTTGTCCATGTCGGAAGTCGCTTCGGGCGAGCCGAGCAGGGCGGTTACTTCTTCCAAACGGTCGGACAGTTGTTGTAATTTTTCGATGATGGTGGGTTTCATGTAGGTCTTTCTTTGAAGGCCGTCTGAAAGGTTTTCAGACGGCCTGTTACGGATTGGCGCGGATTATAACCGATTGTTTTTCCGTGTTGCCGATTAGGGCTGTTTGCGGGTGGTGATTTCTGCCGCTTTTTCCTTCAATACGGGGATGTAGCTGCTGTTGCGGTACATTACGACGCTTTCCTTCGGCGATGCCGCGCTGACGGCGGCCAAAATCAGCGTGTCGCCCTGTTTGTAGAAGGCGATGTCGGATTTGTGTTGCGCGAACCAGTTTTCCTGATGCTCGAAATCCGCGCCCTGCGGGGCGAGGGCTTCGAATTCTTCGCGGCTCAGGCGCGGGTAGGGCGGGTAGAGCGCGTCGAATTCCTTTTTCGCTTGGGGGAACGTTTTTTTAGACGGTATCAGCATGATGTTTTGCAGCGTGTCGTGCGTATCGTCGAATTGAAAAACGATAATCGAACCGTCCGCGTCGGGCATCGAGTAGGCATTGTTCATCGGCACGGGCGTGCCGTTGCCGTAGCCTATGGTGCTGGAGCCCGCCTTGGCAAGCTGCGGATGCTTTTTCAGCGCGTCGGCCACCGTGGCTTTGCCCATGGTCAGGCCGTAGGGCGACGGATTGTCGGGATGGACAGCCTGTTTCGCCTGCGCGTCGGCGGCGGCTTTGACGGCCGCACTGTTGTCGGCGCGGGCGGTTTCATCGGCTTCGAAAGAACAGGCGGCCAGTATGGCGCAGGCCATCAGGGAATATAGGTATTTCATGATATTTCCTTATCGTGGTCGTGCGGTTACTTCTCTACCGGCAGGCCGAAATGCAGGTAGCTGATTTCGGTAGCCATGCGGCCGCGCGGCGTGCGTTGCAGGAAACCCTGCTGGATCAGGTAGGGTTCGATAACGTCTTCGATGGTGTCGGTGGATTCGCCGATGGCGGCGGCAATGTTTTCCAAGCCGACCGGCCCGCCGCCGAACTTGTGCAGCACCGCTTCGAGGAACTTCCTGTCCATAACGTCCAAGCCGACCGCGTCCACATCCAGCATAGACAGCGCGGCATCGGCGGTTTTCGCGCTGATGCTGCCGTCGCCCTTCACTTCGGCGTAATCTCGCACGCGGCGCAGCAGGCGGTTGGCGATACGCGGCGTACCCCTGCTGCGTTTGGCCACTTCCACCGCGCCCGATTCGTCCATGTCCAGCTGTAAAAGATGCGCCGAACGGCGGACGATGGTGGCCAAATCGCTGTGGTTGTAAAACTCCAAACGGGCGACGATGCCGAAACGGTCGCGCAGCGGATTGGTCAGCATGCCCGCGCGGGTGGTCGCGCCGACCAGCGTGAACGGCGGCAGGTCGATTTTCACCGAGCGGGCGGCCGGGCCTTCGCCTATCATGATGTCGAGCTGGTAGTCTTCCAAAGCGGGATACAGGATTTCCTCCACCACGGGGCTGAGGCGGTGGATTTCGTCGATAAACAATACGTCGTGCGGTTCGAGGTTGGTCAGGAGCGCGGCCAAATCGCCCGCGCGTTCCAGCACCGGACCGCTGGTTTGGCGCAGGTTCACGCCCAATTCTTTGGCGATGATGTTGGCCAACGTGGTTTTGCCCAAGCCCGGCGGGCCGAAAAGCAGAGTGTGGTCGAGTGCCTCGCCGCGTTTTTTGGCTGCCTGGATAAAGATTTCAAGTTGTTCTTTGGCCTTGTGCTGGCCGATGTAGTCGGCAAGCAGCTTCGGGCGCAGCGCGCGTTCGAGCTGTTCTTCTTGGGATGACAGGGATTGCGCGCTGATAATGCGTTCCGGTTTGGCGGCAGTGAGGTTGTCGGTGTGCAGCATGGAAAAGGTTCGGTCGGGCAAAGGGCGTATGATACCTGAAAACGAAGCCGACGATAGGAGGCGGAGTTTCTGCGGGACCAAAACGAAGTCGCTGTGGGGGAAATGCCTTTCAGACGGCCTAATAAGTGAAAAGCGCGTAAAATCCTTCTTTTTGATTTCGGGAGATTGTGATGGAATTGTCCGCAGAACAAATGCAAAGCCGCCTCGACCATATCCAAAGCTGCTACCGGCGTTGGCTGGAGCTGCAGCCCAAGCTGGAAGCGGCGCAGGAGGAATGGCGGCAGGCGGCGGGGCTGATGGCTGAACTGGATGCTTTTTACGCCAAAGAATACATGGCATTCAATCAGGCCGTAGAAAACGGCCTCGAACTCGACGAGCGCACGGAGGGGGAATACCGCGTTTTGAGCGAAGACGCGCTGTACAACGCTTTCGGCGAACAATACGAATTGGCCTGGCAATGGATGAGGCTGGCCATGCAAAGCCTCGATCCCGCAAACCGCTGTTTCTGAATACAGGCCGTCTGAAAGCGGCTGACGGTTCAGGCCGCCGTTTCGTAATTTTTCTGTTGAATGAGTGAAAGGAGTTTCTGAAATGAAGCATAGCGCAATATTGGCCGCCGCCTTGCTGGCCGTGTCCGCACCGTCTTTTGCCGCGCCGTCCGGCGTGCCGGAAGGCCGCTGGCGGATCACGGGGGTTGACGGCAAATCCGCATCGGGCACATTGGTTTTCGACCGCGCGTCATCGCGCCTGCATGCCGATGCGGGATGCAATATGTTGTCGGCCGGATACCGCATCAGGAAAGGCCGTCTGAATGTTTCCCAAGCCGTTACCACTTTGAAAGCCTGCGAGCCGGAAGTGATGACGGCGGAAGAAAAACTGTCGGGCGCGCTGTCCGCCGTCCGCCGTTATCGGTTGCGCGAAACGCCTGCCGGGGCGGAGCTGGTGTTGGCCGACAAATACGGCAAGGTGCGAATTCTGGCGGTGAAAGAGGCGAAGGACGCGCCGCCTGCCGCCGAAACCGCCGAATAAGGCTTCAGACGGCTTAAAGGCCGTCTGAAAAAGCCGCCAAACGGATTGGTTTGGCGGCTTTTTTGTTTTTACTGCCCGTTATGGCTGCGGAAGTATTCCCACTCTTCCACCGTGCTGCCGTCGGGCAGGCGGCAGAGGGCGTATTCGCCGCCGTCTTTGTCTTTTTTCATTTCCAGTTTCCCGCCTTGTTTGACGCAGAATTCGGAAGCGGGGTTGGTCGTGCCGACGGCCGGGCTTTCTTGTCCGACCTTGTCGGCGGAACAGGCGGCGAGGGCGGCGGTTGAAAGTAAAAGGGCGAGATGTTTCATGGATTTTCCTTTTCGGGTTTGCTGCTCCGGCGTTGCCGGAAAAAATGCTGTAAAACCGCTTGGCAGTCTTCGGTCAGAATGCCGCCGAACACGGCGGTGTGTTTGTTCAGACGGCCGTCTGAAAACAGATCGACGATGCTGCCTGCCGCACCGCTTTTCGGTTCGGCCGCACCGTACACCACGCGTGCCACCCGCGCCTGTATCAGGGCGGAGGCGCACATGGCGCAGGGTTCGAGGGTGATGTAAACGTCGCAGCCGTCGAGGCGGTAGCTGCCTGTCTTCCGGCCCGCTTCGGCCAAGGCGCGCAGTTCGGCATGGCCGCCGATGTCGCAGTCGGCGACGCAGCGGTTGTGCGCCGTCGATAACACTTCGCCGTTGCGCACCACCACCGCGCCGACGGGCACTTCGTCGGCCGCTGCCGCCGCTTCGGCCTGATGCAGGGCAAGCCGCATAAAGCGTGCGGCCTCTTCGGCAGGCGGCGGTAGGGCGACGGGCGGGTGGTTTTTGACGGCGGCGAGCAGCGCGGTTTTGTCTGTGTCGGACAGTTGCATGACGTCGCAGCCGAGGCTGGCGGCGGCAAGCTGCCACAGGACGCTGCAGGTCGGCGTGCGGCCCGATGCTTTCAACAGCAGGAAGGTTTTGACCGCGCCCGTCCGCCGCAGTTCTTCCTGACTGCGGATGCCGAGGCGGTGCAGGGCTTGGAGGGTGGACGGGGCGAAGGGCGGAGTGGTGAGCATGATGTGTCGGTGTGTGTTTTCAGACGGCCTCGGGCGGAGGTTCGGATGGATGTCCGGGCCGTCTGAAAAAGGGTTTGCAGTAATAAAGGGGAGCAGGGAAAACGGCGGTTTCAGACGGCCTCATAACGCCCTTGTGCTTTCAAACCGCCTTTTGAGGCCGCTGAAGGGGTCGGTAAACTCTATCGCGCGGGCGAGGAGTTTCAGCGGGCGGGCGTAGTCGGTGCAGTCTGCGGGCTGCGGGTCGGGGTAGAGCGGGTCGTTCAGCAGCGGCATGTCGAGCGCGGCCATGTGGACGCGGAGCTGGTGTTTTTTGCCGCTGACCGGCCGGAGGCGGTAGAGGCTGTGGCCGCCCCTGTTTTCCGCCAGTTCGATGATGGTATGGCTGTTGGCTTCGCCTTCGGCCTGCCGCGTGAGGTAGAACGGTTCGCCGCGTTCGAGCCGCGAACGGACGTGCAGCGGGTAGGCAAGGTCGGTGCGGGTGGGGGCGAGGGCTTCGTAGGTTTTTTCCACCGCGCGGCTTTGGAATAGGGTTTGGTAGGCGCGGCGGCTTTCGGGGCGGTGGGCAAACAGGATGACGCCCGCCGTGTCTTTGTCCAGCCTGTGCAGCGGGGTGAAGTTTTCGGGATTCAGGTGCTGCAGTTCGGGGCGCAGCCTCAGGCGGGTGAGCAGGGTTTCGCGCAGGAAGCGGCCGCCGGGGATGACGGGCAGGAAGTGCGGTTTGTCGGCCACAATCAGGTGTTCGTCGATGTGCAGGATGTGCTCTTGAAACGGCACGGGTTCTTCTTCGGCGGCGATGGCTTCGCGGTAGTAGTAAACCGTGCCGCCGGGGCGGAATGCGGCATCGGCGGCCAGCGGCGTGCCGGCTTCGTCGAAGATGTGGCCGTCTGAAAGCCTGCCCGCCCAGATTTCGCGGCCGATGTAGGGGAAGCGGCGGCAGAGGAAGTCGAGCAGCAAAGTGCCGTGCAGTTTTTTGTCGCACGGCAGGTGGAGGTAGCTCGGTTTGATGCCGTCGATCAGCGGCAGCGGGGCGGTTTTTTTCATGGCCGCCATTGTAACCGAATTTCAGACGGCCTGTTTTGCTGCTACAATCCGCGCCGTTTTTGATAACGGTTTCGGCACAGGAGCGGCAGGGATGAGTCAGGAAAAACGGCGGATTTTCGTCCTCTACACGGGAGGCACCATCGGCATGGTTCAAAGCGGCCGGGGCTTGCGGCCGGATGCGGCCTTGGCGGAAAAGGCCTTGCTACCGTTTTCAGACGGCCTCTCTTTCGATTGGCACATTTGTGCGCCGCTGATTGATTCGTCCGCCGTAACGCTGGAAAACTGGCGCGACTGGCTGGCCCTGCTGGCGGAAAAAATCCCGCAATACGACGGCGTGCTGGTGCTGCACGGCACGGATACGCTGGCCTACACGGCCAATCTGTTCGCCCTCGCGCTGCACGGTTTGGACAAACCGCTGGTGCTGACCGGCTCGCAATGGCCGTTCGGCGCACCGGGCAGCGACGCGCCGCGCAATCTGGCGACGGCCGCCGCCGCCCTCCGCCTCGGCCTGCCGCAGTGCGTCATCGCCTTTGACGGCAAACTGTTCCCCGCCGTCGGCAGCAGCAAGGTCAGCACCGAAACGGCCGACGGTTTTGCCAACCTGCATTTCGGCGCGTTGGCGCAATGGTCGGAAACGGAAGGGCGGATAAGCCTGCGGGACGGTTTGAGGCCGTCTGAAAAGCCGTCGGGCGGATTGCGCGCGGAGCGGATAAACCCCGCCGTGTCCGTGTCCTGCCACACCCTGATTCCCGGCGGTTCCGCCCGCCATATCGCCGCCGCCTTGCGCCAGGGCGGGGCGGATGCCGCGATACTGCAAAGCTACGGCCACGGCAACGCCCCTTCGGATGACGGTTTTATCGACGCCGTCCGCAGCTTCACCTCGCGCGGCGGCCTGCTGCTCAACATCAGTCAGGTGCCGCAGGGATGCGCGGCGGCGGTTTACGCCCAAGGCGACGCGCTGCGGCAGGCGGGCGTGGTCGGCGGCGGCAAATGCAACCTCGAAACGGCAAGCGTGCTGCTGACGCTGGCGGCAGGCAACGCCTGGACGGCAGACCGGCTGCGCGCCGAACTGGCCGCGCTGGGCTTGACGGATGCCTGAAACGTTTTCAGACGGCCTTTTCATGATTTGAAGGCCGTCTGAAAGAAAAAATATCGGGATTTTAATGTTTCCAAGGCAGCCACATCTTGGCCAGTACATACATCAACAGTCCGCCGAAACCCAAAACGGCAAACACAATCCCTTTTTTGCGCGCGTTCGGGCACAGCCAGTAAACGGCGAGGCTGAAACTGAAGAACATGGCCGCAACCGCCCACACCAATTGCCGGTCTTTGAAGCGGTTGAGGGTATAGCTTTCGTTCATCACCACATACATCTGCCACAAAGCCGCGCCGCACATTGAAAAAACGCCCGCAGGCAGGAAAAACAGTCCGAGCAGTTCCTTATTCATCTGGATAGGCCGTCTGAAAAAATAAAAGCGCGATTATAGCCGAAAGTACCCGCCGCCAACTTTCAGACGGCCTTTTCTTTACACATGAATTAACGTATCCTTGCGTGCTTTCGCACACAGACACTTCCTCAACAAATATGAACACACTTAAAACCATCAGCGATTTTTTCGGTAAAACCTTCGCCCTGTGGGCGGCACTGACCGCTGTGGCGGCCTATTCCCTGCCCGAAGCCTTTGTTTGGCTCAAGCCTTATATCACCTGGCTTCTGGGCGTGATTATGTTCGGCATGGGGCTGACGCTTAGTCCGTCGGATTTCAAAATTTTGGGGCAACATCCGAAATCCGTACTGGCGGGCGTGGTGGCGCAGTTCGTCATCATGCCGCTGACGGCTTACGTTTTGGCCGTTACGCTGCAACTGCCGCCCGCGATTGCGGCCGGCGTGATTTTGGTCGGCGCATGTCCGGGCGGGACGGCTTCGAACGTGATGACCTTCCTCGCGCGGGGCAACGTCGCATTGTCGGTGGCGGTAACGTCGGTTTCCACACTGCTCGCGCCGGTACTGACCCCCGCCATTTTCTACCTGCTGGCGCATCAGTGGCTGGACATTTCCGCTTCCGCCATGCTGATGGATATTTTGAAAATCGTCATGCTGCCGATTGTGCTGGGCGTGCTGTGCAACCTTTTCCTGCATCGGCAGACCAAGGCGGTAGAAGGCGTATTGCCGCTGGTGTCCGTCGTGTCGATTGCCCTGATTATCGGTGCGGTGGTGGCTTTGAACCGTACCAAAATCGCCGAGGCGGGCGGGCTGATTTTCGGCGTGGTGATGCTGCACAACTGCATAGGCTACCTGCTGGGCTTTTTCGCCGCCAAGTTCATCAAACTGCCTTACGACGCGCAAAAAACGCTGGCCATCGAAGTCGGGATGCAGAATTCCGGCCTGGCCGCCGGTTTGGCGATGAAATATTTCGATCCGATTGCCGCCGTACCGGGCGCGATATTCAGCGTGTGGCACAATATTTCCGGTTCGCTGCTGGCTTCCTATTGGGCGGCAAAGGCCGCCAAGGAGGAACGGCGCGGGCAGGAGGGGCAGGATAAACAGGCCGTCTGAAAAAGTATTTCCATACCGACAGGGAGTATAGGACAATGAGCGGAAAAAGCCCTTTTATTTCCGAGAAAATCAGTGAGCTGCGGCAGAAAATCGCCTGCCCCTGCACGGCGTTTGAAACAGGCGGTTTCCGACCGGCGGGAGATGAGCGAGAAAACTGGATAGGCCGTGTGTTTTTGTGCAAACCGGAAGAAGCGCGGCCGGTTGTTGATAGTGAGGGCAGGCCGCTTTATCCGCTGGCGCAGTTTTACCTGCCGGATTTGCCCTATGTGCCCGAACAACTGAGCCATATTACTTGGCTGACCGTGTTTGTCGGCGAAGAAATCCCCAAATTGGAAGAATTCGAATTAAAACGCGGGGACATGACGTTCTTAGAATATATCGGACGGCACGGCAAGGGCTGGCTGATTCGGGAATACACCGCCGATGACGAGCTCGTCCGTTATGAATATCCCGCCGATCCGAACGGTTCGCCAAAGCCCTTTCCGCTCAAACCTGTCTTCCTCGAACGGGATTTTCCCATCTGGGACGGCGGAGGCTTGGATGGACATTTGGAAGATGAAATCTGCTACTTTGAAGACGATGACGACGAAGCAAACTGCTTGAGCTATTACGACGACATCGGCACCGAACACGACTACCGCCATAAGTTCGGCGGTTATCCGTCTTTCTGCCAGTCGGGCATTTGCGAAAATGCCGACGGCCGCCTGCTGATGCATGATCATTTTGAATTTATGTTTCAGATTTCCAGCGACAGCAAGGCTTGTTTCAACGTTATCGACAACGGCAGCCTAATGTTTTCCCGCAATCCGGAAAACGGCGAATGGTCGCTGTATTACGATTTTTATTGAGGCCGTCTGAAAGACGCCAGACAAAGGAAACCCCATGAACCCGCTGATTACCGATTCCGCCTTATCCGACAGCCGCAAGCCGGTGATTGTCGCGCTGGATTTTGCCGATGAGGCATCGACCATTCAATTCGTCCGCCGCCTTGACCCCTCCCTGTGCCGTCTGAAAATCGGCAAAGAGCTGTTTACCGCCACAGGCCGCAGGCTGGCGGAAAATTTAATCCATCAGGGCTACCAACTCTTCCTCGACCTGAAATACCACGACATCCCCAATACTGTGGCCAAAGCCTGCAAAGCCGCTGCGGAAATGGGCGTTTGGATGGTGGATATGCATGCGTCGGGCGGCCGCCGCATGATGGAGGCTGCCGCGGAAGCGGTGGCAAACTGTCCGGACAAGCCGCTTTTAATCGGCGTCACCGTGCTGACCAGCATGGAACAGGCCGACTTGGCCGCAACGGGCGTGGATGTGCCGATTGAGGAACAGGTGTTGAGGTTGGCGCGGCTGGCGCAGGATTCGGGCTTGGACGGCGTGGTCTGCTCCGCGCACGAAGCCGCCCCCTTGCGCGGCGCGCTCGGCTCCGATTTTGTCTTGGTAACGCCCGGCATCCGCTTGGACACTGCAGGTAACAGCGACGACCAACGCCGCATCATGACGCCCGCCGAAGCCTTGGCGGCAGGTTCGACCTATCTGGTGATGGGCCGCCCTGTAACCCAAGCCGCCGATCCGCTAGCCGTATTGCGCGAAGTGAACCGAATTGCCGCACAGGCCGTCTGAATGGGCTGAAACGGCTTTTTCTGCCGCTTGTGCCGCCGGTTTGCCGCCTTGTGTCGGTTTATTGTTTATTTCACGGTATAGTTTTCACGAATCAGCTTTTCAGACGGCCTCTCCCGATTGTCAGGCCGTCTGAAAAAACAAGGAGGGCGCAATGACCTTTTACAGCGAAACCTTAAAACCCCGCCTGCAACAGGCGCGTGTATTGGTGGTGGGCGACGTGATGCTCGACCGCTATTGGTTCGGCGACGTGTCCCGTATTTCGCCCGAAGCCCCCGTCCCCGTGGCCAAAATCGAAAAAACCGAACACCGCGCGGGCGGGGCGGCCAATGTGGCGCGCAACGTGGCCGCACTGGGCGGGCAGGCCGTATTGCTGTCCGTCATCGGCGACGACGAAGCGGGCGACTGCCTGAATGCACTGATGGCGGAGCATGGGGTTGAAACAGTGTTGATACGCGACCAAAACATCGCTACCACCGTCAAACTGCGCGTCGTGGCGCGCAACCAGCAGCTGATCAGGCTGGATTTTGAAGACGCGCCGACACACGAAGTGTTGGACGGCGTAAAAAACCGCTTCCGCGAGCTGTTGGCCGAATGCGACGTCGTCATCCTGTCGGATTACGGCAAAGGCGGGCTGACCCATGTGGTTTCCTTTATCGAATGGGCGCGGCAGGCGGGAAAACCGGTCTTAATCGACCCGAAAGGGGACGACTACGCCAAATATACCGGCGCAACCCTGCTTACCCCCAACCGCGCCGAACTGCGCCAAGTTACCGGCAGCTGGAAAAACGAAGCCGATTTGCAGGAAAAAGCCCGCGCGTTGCGGCGCAATTTGGATTTGCAGGCACTGCTCCTGACGCGCAGCGAGGAAGGCATGACCCTGTTCCGCGACGGCGAACCGCACCACCAGCCGACACAGGCTCGGGAAGTGTTCGATGTTTCTGGCGCGGGCGATACCGTGATTGCCGGCATGGGGTTGGCAATGGCGGCAGGATTGGATTTTCTCGAAGCCATGCAGTTGGCAAACGCCGCCGCCGGCGTGGTGGTGGGCAAACTCGGTACGGCCGTGTGTTCGTTTGACGAATTGGCACAATCATTGTAAAGTAACGTAATAATCAAGTATTTTTTTGTTGCATCATTGCTGCTGCCTGGCCGAAGTATCGGCCGGCGGCAAAAAAAGATGCCGCAGTTGCGGACACATTAACAAATATTTTAAGGGAATACAGTCAAATGCCAGTAAGCATGACCCGCTTGGAATTCAATTGGGACGACAGTCAAAGCCGTAAAAAACTCGACATGACTGCCGTGCAGGCTGTGGCCGCCGTATGGTTGGCGGACAAAAATGCCAGCCGTCACGCCGTGATGGACCTCGAAACTGTAGTGGATGAGCCTTTCTCTTTCGCTTTCAACGGCTTGGATGCGGCAACGGTTATCGGGTTGTTTGACGAAATCGCGCGGCAATTTCCGTTTATACGCTTTTATGTGCGCGGCATCGGCGAAGATTTCAGCAATATGTGGCTGCGCGAATACTACAACGGCGTAACCGTGTTTGCCGCCGGGCCGTTCGAGCATAAAGTGTCGGAAAATATAAGCAATAAAGGCAAAAGCTGGTTTAGCCGATGGCTGGGGAAATAGTGCCTTACTAAGGCGCGTTTCGGAAATGTTTCAGACGGCCCGGGCATCGCTTTGCCGCCTGCTGTGTACAACACCCGCCTCCGATTGAGATTGCCGCCGTCAGGCGGTACAATCGGCGGCGTTTTATTTTTGTAAAGAAATATTATGAGTCTGATTGGTGAAATTTTACCGTCTTCACACATCCTGCTGGATTTGGAAGTCAGCAGTAAAAAACGCCTGTTCGAGCAAGCCGGACTGTTGTTGGAAAACGAAGCGGGTGTTGCCCGTTCCGAAGTCTTCGACTGCCTGTTTGCCCGCGAAAAACTCGGTTCCACCGGCTTGGGGCACGGCGTGGCCGTACCGCACGGCCGATTGGCTTCATTGAAAAAGGCGGTCGGTGTCTTTATCCGCAGCAAAGAGCCGATTCCTTTTGATGCGCCCGACGGCAAACCCGTTTCACTGGTTATGGTGTTACTGGTTCCCGAAAATGCCGCAGGCACGCATTTGGAAGTCTTATCCAAACTCGCAGGAAAATTTTCAGACAAAGGCATGCGCGAACAGCTGATGCAGGCTGCCGATGCCGCCGGAATCCTACGGATTCTGACGGAGGAATAATGCCGAGCATCTCCGTACGCAGCCTCTATCAGGACAATCAGCACAAACTCCAATTGGCTTGGGCGGCAGGTGCGGCGGGTGCCGACAACCGTATTGGAGTAGAGGCCGACAAGCCGGTTTTGGCTTTGGTCGGCCATTTGAATTTTATCCACCCCAATCAGGTTCAGGTTTTGGGTGTGGCCGAAGTCGATTATCTCAGCCGTATGGAAAGCGGCGATTTGGCCTACAGTTTCGACCAGCTTTTTGAGTTGCCGATGTCGCTGGCCATCGTGGCAAACGACTTGCCCGTGCCGAAGAGTTTGCGCGACTATTGCCATACCCACAGCGTCCCGCTGCTGACTTCCAAGCTGGAAAGCCCTTATTTGATGGATGTGCTGCGGATTTATCTGCAACGCACCTTGGCGGTTTCTACGGTTAAGCACGGTGTATTCCTCGATGTATTCGAAATCGGCGTCCTTTTGACCGGGCAGTCGGGCTTGGGTAAAAGCGAATTGGCTTTGGAGCTGATTTCGCGCGGGCACAGCCTGGTGGCCGATGATGCGGTGGAACTGCACCGCACCGCGCCGGAACTTTTGGAAGGCCGTTGTCCGCCGATGCTACGCGACTTTCTCGAAGTGCGCGGCTTGGGCATCCTCAATATCCGCCATATTTTCGGTGAAACATCTATCCGTCCAAAAAAGTCCCTCAACCTCATCATCAATCTGGTTGCGGCCGACGACGATTACATGAAACAAATCGACCGTTTGAGCATCCGCAGCGAAACCGAATCCATCCTAAACGTCAATGTCCGCTCCGTTACCCTCCCCGTGGCTGCAGGCCGCAACTTGGCGGTGCTGGTGGAAGTGGCGGTACGGAACTATATCCTCCAGCTGCGCGGAAAAGACAGCATGAAGGAATTTTTAGAACGGCATCAAAGTATTATGAAAGAGCAAGAGGTCGGGCATGAAAATCATCCTGATTAGCGGCCTGTCCGGTTCGGGCAAGTCGGTGGCACTGCGCCTGTTGGAAGATGTCGGCTACTACTGCATCGACAATATGCCTATGGAAATGATGCCCGATTTGGTGCGGCATCACATTTTGCGGGCAGACGTCGAGCACTTGGCCGTCAGCGTGGACATCCGTTCCCGCCCGAGCATCAGTGAAATCGACAAGCAGCTTGCTTATCTGCGCCGGCAGGGGCACAGTGTGGAATTGCTGTTTTTGGAGTCGGACGAAGCCGTATTGATGCGCCGGTTTTCCGAAACCCGCCGCAGCCATCCGCTGGCCGGACTGACGCAATCCTTGCAGGAGAGCCTGCGGCAGGAGCGGGAGATGTTGGCACCGCTGCGCGAAAAGGCATACTGCATCGACAGTTCGTCGATGAATTCCCAGCAGCTTCGTTATGCTGTGCAGCAATGGCTGAAGGTAGAGCGCGAAGGCCTGTTGCTGGTGTTTGAGTCTTTCGGCTTTAAATACGGCGTGCCGACCGACATCGATTTCCTGTTTGATATGCGCAGCCTGCCCAATCCTTATTACGACACCGCCCTGCGGCCGTTCAACGGTACGGAAGAGCCTATCCGGCAATATCTCGACAGTCAGCCTCTGGTGCAGGAAATGGTGGGCGACATCAAACGCTTTATCGGCCGCTGGCTGCCGCGGATGCAGGAAGAAAGCCGCAGCTACGTTACCGTCGGCATCGGCTGCACCGGCGGCCAGCACCGCTCCGTTTACGTTTGCGAACGGCTGGCGGAACATTTCAGGCCGGATTATCAGGTGCTGGTACGGCATCGCCAGCTCAACCTAGGCGCGTAACCGGCGCAATTGGATAATCAGACCGCAGAGGCCGTCTGAAACAGGCCGTCCGGCATTTTCAGACGGCCTTTCCCATATTCAGAACAGAGAACCGAAAAACATGGCAATCCAATGGTATCCCGGCCACATGCACAAGGCCAAAAAAGCGATTATTGAACGGCTTAAAAGCGTCGATATGGTGATAGAAGTGCTAGACGCGCGCATGCCCGCATCCAGCGAAAATCCCTTGCTAGGCAAACTCTCGTCGGACAAACCCAAACTGAAAATCCTCAACAAACAGGATTTGGCCGACCCCGAGCGCACCGCCCTGTGGCTGGCCGAATTCCAGTCCCGTCCGAACACCAACGCCATCGCGTTGGACGCTTCCGACCGGCAGGCGGCACAAAAGCTGATTGCCGCCTGCCGCGCCCTCGTGCCGAACCGCAAAGGCGTGGACAAACCCCTGCGCGTCATGATTTGCGGCATTCCCAACGTAGGAAAATCTACCCTGATTAACGGTATGCTGGGCAAAAAATCGGCCAAAACCGGCAACGAACCCGGTATTACCAAAGCCGAACAACGCCTGTTCCTTGCCGACGATTTCTGGCTCTACGACACCCCCGGCATGCTGTGGCCGAAAATCATCGTGGAAGAGGGCGGTTACAACCTGGCCGCCGGCGGCGCGGTCGGCCGCAACGCACTCGATGAAGAAACCGTCGCCCTCGAACTCATCGATTACCTGCGCCGCCACTACCTGCCGCAGTTGCAGGAACGCTATCAGGCCGACAAAAACGAAAGCAGCCATTGGCGTGACGAACAATGGTTGGAATGGATAGGGCGCAGGCGCGGCGCACTGCTGGGCGGCGGACGCATCAATTACCAAAAAGCGGCCGAAAACACCCTGACCGACTTCCGCGACGGCCACATCGGCCGCATCACCTTGGAAACCCCGAACCAATGGGAACAATGGCTCAAAGCCGCCCAACGGCGCGAAGCCGAACAAAAAGCCGAGCGCGAACGCCGCAAGGCCGAACGCAAAGGGAAGGCCGTCTGAAAGCAGGGGGAGGCCGATTTTCTTTAATCGCACCATATTTTTCAGACGGCCTCCAACTTAATCCGAAAACATACCGTTTGTTCTATCCGGAATAACCAGAAACAAAAGGAATCATATGCACGCCGAACTTCAATCTCCCGAATTGTGCCGCGTCCGCGCCATTACGGCCTTTACAGTATTGCCGGCTGATGCCGCAAGCTGGGAGAGCATCCTTTCCGAAGCCAAAAGCCAATGCGACCGTTTGGCCGCGTCATTGGCCCGAGGCGGCTATCAGGTGCAATCCATCCGCATAGTGTCCAATCCGTTCGGCGAATACCTCGACACATCGGACATAGCGGCCTCAAAAGCCGGTTTGGAACGGATTCGTAATATTCTGACGCACATCAATCAAAACAGCAGTTTGCGCATACGGTTTGCAATCGGCGAAGCATGCACGGCGGCCGAAATCGCCCTTTTGCCCGAACTGATTAAAGACTACGGCGACCTCTGCAACGCCTGTGTCAATGTTCATGCCGATGCAAACTGCCTGCCCGACAACGAAACCATCCTCCGCTGCGTGGAGGCCGTCGGAACAATAGGCCGCATTACACCGCGCGGCGAAGGCAATTTCAACTTTACCGTCAATTTCAACTGCTCCCCGCTGATACCTTATTTTCCCGCAGGCTATCATAGGGGGGAACAGGGAAACTGCCTGGTGGTCGGCTTGGAAACCCCCGACCTGCTGGCTGCCGCCTTGCGCCGCCTAAACAACCTTCCCGAAGAACACACCGCTTATTTTCAGACGGCCTTCAATGCCATGCGCGAAGCACTGCAACATCATGTCGATGCGGTGCAGCAATGCATTACCGAAACCCCGCTCTCGGCAGGCTGGCAATATGCAGGCATGGATACCTCCGCCGCCCCGTCGAAAAACTGTACTTCGATGGTCGAACTCTACCGCCTGTTGCGCGTGCCGCATTTCGGCGCTGCAGGTACGGTGGAAGCGTCGGCTTTGCTGACCCGAGTGTTCAAATCACTGCACAATGTCCGTGCAGTCGGTTTTTCAGGCCTCATGCTGGCAGTAACCGAAGACCAAGGTTTGGCCGAAGCAACCCATCATGCCCGCTTCGGATTACACGACTTGCTGACCTACAGCAGCGTATGCGGCATCGGCCTGGATACCGTCCCCATTCCCGGAGACACACCTGCAGCGAAAATCGCCGCCATCATGCGCGACACGGGTACAATGGCTTTTCGTTTGAACAAACCGCTTACCGTGCGCGTATTCCCCGTTCCGGGCTTGCAGGCCGGAGAGCGGACCACGTTCGAAAGTGCGGATTTGTGCAACTGCGCCGTCCTGCCCGTACGCTGAATCGTCCAACCTTTCAGACGGCCTTCAACTATTAAGAAGGCCGTCTGAAAACCGAGAAAGGAAACAACCATGCTCTTAGGAGTCAATATCGACCACGTCGCCACCCTGCGCAACGCGCGCGGCACAAGCTACCCGTCCCCGCTCGAAGCCGCCCTGCTGGCCGAAACCCACGGCGCGGACTACATCACCCTGCACCTGCGCGAAGACCGCCGCCACATCAAAGACGACGACGTCGCACAAATCGCCCGCGCCGTCTGCACCCACATCAACCTCGAAATGGCACTGACCGAAGAAATGCTCGAACACGCCCTGCGCGTGCGGCCGAAAGAAGTCTGCATCGTGCCCGAAAAACGGCAGGAAATCACCACCGAAGGCGGCTTGGACGTACTGGGGCAACAGCAAAAAACAGCCGATTTCACCCGTATCCTCAGCGAGGCCGGCATCCGCGTCTCCCTCTTCATCGACGCCGACGAAGCGCAAATCCAAGCCGCCGCAGACATCGGCGCACCCGCCATCGAACTGCATACCGGTGCCTATGCCGATGCCGCCGATGCCGCCGAACGCCGCCAACGCCTCGCACAAATCGAAGAAGGTGCGTATTTCGCCTCCGAACGCGGCCTCATCGTCAATGCTGGGCACGGCCTCAACATCCACAACGTCGCCCCGATAGCCAAAATCCTGCCGATAGCCGAACTCAATATCGGACACGCCCTCATCGCCCAGGCACTCTTCCTCGGCCTGCCCGCCGCCATCGTCCAAATGAAAGAAGCCATGTTCCGCGCCCGACTAAGCATCTGAACACCGAAACAGGCCGTCTGAAAACACCCTTGCCGACCACATCCTTTCAGACGGCCTCCACACCGCCGCACAAAACGCGATTCCCACTCAGCAGGCCATGCAAACCAACCTTGCCGACTCCATCCGCCACACGCCCGAAGGCCAAACGGCCGACGAAATCATCCGCCGCTGCGTCCACTGCGGCATCTGCAACGCCGTCTGCCCCACCTACCGCCTCAGCGGCAACGAAGCCGACGGCCCCCGCGGCCGCATCTACCAAATCAAACAACTCCTGGAAAACGAAGCACCCGCCGCCGGCAACCTGCACCGCTACCTCGACCACTGCCTCACCTGCCGCGCCTGCGAAAGCGTCTGCCCCGCCAAAGTCGAATACGGCAAACTGGCCGAAATCGGCCGCGACGAAGCCGAACGCCGCATCAAAAGGCCGCTGTGGCAGAAACTGCAACGCGGCATACTGCGGCAGCTGATTACCGCCCCGCAACTCTTTACTCCCCTTTACCGCATCGGACAATACAGCCGCCCCCTGCTGCCCGACGCACTCAAAAACAAAATCCTGCCCTTGCGGGAAGCAGGCTTCATGCCCGACAACGAACATCCGCGCCAAATCCTCATGCTCGAAGGCTGCGTCCAACCCGCCCTCTCGCCCAACATCAACCGCGCCGCCGCCCGCATATTGGACAGGCTCGGCATCCAAACCCACTATTCCCATTTTGCCGGCTGCTGCGGTGCCGTCAATCTGCACAACGGCGCAAAAGCAGACGGCCTGGACGACATGCGCCGCAACATCGAAGCCTGGATACCCTGGCTGCCCGACGGCATAGAAGCCGTCGTAACCACCGCCTCCGGCTGCGGCGTAACCGTCAAAGACTACGCCTACCACCTGCGAAACGACCCCGAATACGCCGAAAGGGCCGCCCGCATCAGCGCATTATCCAAAGACATCGTCGAAATCCTGAGCAACGAAAGCCACCGCCTGAATGCCATGATGCACAAACGGCCGTCTGAAAAAATCGCCTACCACCCGCCCTGCACCCAGCAATACGGCCAAAAACTGTCGGGCAGCGTGGAAAACCTGTTTGCCCAACTAGATATCCCGCTCTACCTGCCCGCAAATTCCGGCCAATGCTGCGGCGCGGCGGGCACTTATGCACTGCTCCAGCCTCAAACCGCAGGCCGTCTGAAAACCGAAAAACTTACCGCCCTAAACGAATTGCAACCCGACATCATCCTTTCGGCCAACATCGGCTGCATCGCCCACCTCGGCGGCGGCAAAATCCCCGTGCGGCACTGGATAGAATATCTGGACGAACTGCTGGCTTGATTAAACCGCGGGAATGAAAAGAAAGGCCGTCTGAAAGCCGTCGGGCGGTATTTGCTCGGCAAATGGAGTACAATCGCGGGCCGTCTGAATTTTCAGACGGCCTTTTTGTGAACGGACGATGAATCTATGGCGACAGAATCTTCTCGCTGGCTGAGTGTGTTCGCGCTTGCCTGCGCGGCCTTTATCTTCAATACCACCGAATTTATCCCGATTGCGCTGTTGAGCGATATCGGGCGCAGTTTCGGCATGCTGCCCGCCGAGGCCGGTGTGATGATTACGGTGTATGCGTGGGTGGTGGCCTTGATGTCGCTGCCGCTGATGCTGATGACGCGGGCGACGGAGCGCAAGGTGTTGCTGTTGGTTTTGCTGGCGGTGTTTGCAGCCGGCCATGCGTTGTCGTTTTTCGCCGGCAATTTCACTGTTTTGCTGGTCAGCCGTACTGTGGTCGCGCTGACGCACGCGCTGTTTTGGTCGATTACGGCGGCTTTGGCGGTGCGGATTGCGCCCAAGGGCAAGGGGAATCAGGCTTTGAGCCTGCTGAGTATGGGAACGGTGCTGGCAATGGTGTTGGGCATTCCGTTGGGGCGGATGGCGGGTCAGGCGTACGGCTGGCGGCTGAGTTTCCTGCTGATCGGGGTTGCGGCGGCTCTGACGGCGGCGGTGTTGGTTAAAACCCTGCCCAAGCTGCCGAGTATCAACAGCGGTTCGCTTGCCAGCCTGCCGCTTTTGTTGCGGCGCAAGAGTCTGCTTCAGTTGTTTGCCTTTACCGTGCTGATGATAACCGCCCATTTCACGGCTTACAGTTATATCGAGCCGTTCGCGCTTCAGACGGCTGCTTTTTCGCCGCAGCGGGCGACGATGCTGCTGCTGGTGTACGGCGCGTCCGGTTTTGCCGGGTCGTACTTGTTCGGACGTTGGTTTGCCCGCAAAAGCCGTTTGTCTTTTGCCGCTTATGCGCTGCTGATGACGGCAGTGATGGTTTTGCTGCTGCCGTCGGCCGCGTCCCCTTGGGTTTTGACGGTGTTGTGCTTCTTTTGGGGTGTGGGCATTACTGCGCTCAGTTTGGCGATGGTGTCGCGCGTGCTGCGGTTTGCCGACGATGCGACGGATGTGGCGACGTCGATTTATTCTTCGCTGTACAACGTGGGCATAGGCGGCGGCGCGTTGTTCGGACGCTATGCTGTGCAGCAGTTCGGTTTGGAACACGTCGGCTTTGCCGGCGCGGCTTTGGCGGCGGCCGCGCTGCCGTTGTGCTTTTTGCTCGTCCGCCGGGCGGATTTTGCCGATACTTGACGTGCCGATGTTTGAGGCCGTCTGAAACTTTGTTTTAGCTCCGCAGAAACTCGGCTTCCTTCGAAAACTTCGTTTTCAGACGGCCTTTTTTGCGTTTTGAGGTTTTGCGGCTTTCAGACGGCCTTTATTTCGGCCTGCGGTATACGTCGTGGCAGGATTTGCAGCTTGCGCTGACGTTGTTGTAGGCGGCGGTGATGCCTTCGAGCCGGCCGTTTTGCGATTGGGTGTTCAGCTCGTCCACCGCCGCGAAAAATTCGCTTTCCCTGCGTTTGAAATCATCCGGTTGTGCCCATACGGCGGGCAGCGCGTCGCCGTTGCCCTGCGGGTCGTTTTGGAAGTGGTCGAACGGTTTTTTCGTATTTTGGGTGAAAACGGCCGTCAGTTCTTTGAATTTGCCTTGGCTGAATGCTTCGTCGCCTTTGACCATTTTCCCCATAACGGCGAATTCGGGCATCATACGCTTGAAGGCGGCGGTGCGTTCGGCGGAAATCGGGCCTTTGTCTGCGGCAGGGCCGCCTTGTCCGCCGCAGGCCGCCAGTGTTACAGTGGCGGCCGCTGCGGCAAAAACGGTACGGAGATTCATGTGTTCCTCTTTCGGTATGGTTTTTGAAGCGCGCATCATACCTGAAAACAGGGCGGCAAAAGGTTTGCCGTCCATTGCTAAGGAGAAAAAAATGACGGTTTTGATTACCGGCGCATCGGCGGGCTTCGGCGAAGCGATGTGCAGGACTTTTGTACGGGCCGGCTTCCGCGTGGTCGGCGCGGCACGGCGTATGGATAAATTGCAGGGCCTGCGCGACGAACTGGGCGGGTCGTTTTATCCGCTCGAATTGGATTTGACCGACAGGCCGTCGGTTGCGGCGGCGTTGGCAAGTCTGACGCCTCCGTTTGGCGAAATCGACTGCCTGATTAACAACGGCGGCCTGGCTTTGGGGCTGGATGCGGCCGACCGCGCCGATTTTGCCGATTGGGAAACGATGATTGAAACCAATGTGCTCGGATTGGCGTACCTGACCCGTCTGGTGCTGCCGCAGATGACGGCGCGGCGCGACGGCTACATCATCAATATCGGTTCGATCGCGGGCACTTATCCTTATCCGGGCGGCAATGTTTACGGCGCGACCAAGGCGTTCGTCCGCCAGTTTTCGCTCAATCTGCGGGCGGATTTGCAGGGCACGGGGGTACGGGTGAGCAATGTGGAGCCGGGCTTGTGCGGCGGAACTGAGTTTTCCAACGTGCGCTTCAAGGGCGACGACGGCAGGGCGGCGAAGGTGTATGAAAATGTGCAGCCGGTTACGCCGCAGGATATTGCGGATACGGTGCTGTGGCTGTATCAGAGGCCGAAGCATGTCAATGTGAACGCGATTGAAATCATGCCGACGGCGCAGGCTTTCGGCGCGCTGCCGGTGTGGCGGGAAGCGGAATAGCCCGCAGCGGTTTCGTTATCGTGCGGGCCGTCTGAAAGCAGGTGTTTTCAGACGGCCTGACGGCGGACGGCTTGCCCGAACCGCCTTTTTGTCTGCACGGCACGGGCGGAACCGGGCGGCTTGTACGAAACGTTGAATCTGCCAAACCGTTTGCGAATGGATGATGAAGGCCGTCTGAAAGTTTGTTTTTCAGACGGCCTGTTTGTTTTTCCGAATGGACGGCGGGCAAAGCTGTTCCGCATCCGCAAAGGAATGGATAGGCTGGTTTTGTCCGCCGCGCAGGCTTTGTTCAGACTTGCTCCGGCTGAAAAACATCAGCCTTTGGCAGCCAATATCCGACCGACGGTCTCGACGACGGCCTGCGTTTGCGGGTCGATTTCCAGATTGACCGTGTCGCCCGCCTGCCGTGTGCCGAACAGGGTGCGGCGCAGGGTTTCGGGAATCAGGTGGACGCAGAACGAGTCTTCGCCGACGCTGCCGATAGTCAGGCTGCATCCGTCGAGGCCGACGAAGCCTTTGGGCAGGATGTAGGGTTTGAGTGCGGCGGGCAGGGCGAAGTGCATCGTGGTGTTGTGTTCGGTGCGTTCGATGCGGAGGATTTCGGTGGTGGCGGTGATGTGGCCGCTCATCAGGTGGCCGCCGATTTCGTCGCCGAAGCGGGCGGCGCGTTCGAGATTGACCAAGTCGCCCGCTTTCAGACGGCCTAAGTTGGTCTTGTCCAGCGTTTCGGCCATCAGGTCGAAACGGGCGGTGCGGCCGTTTGCTTCCGTTACGGTGAGGCAGCAGCCGTTGTGGGCGACGGACGCGCCGGTTTGCAGGCCGCCGGCCATGTCCTCGGGCAGTTCGACCGTGTGGGTGCGGAAATCGGCGGCGGGCTGTTCGACGGAAACGACGCGCCCCATGCCTTGTACTATGCCTGTAAACATAAGGTGTTTTCTTTTCTCGGTGGGTTGTATGGTGGATTAAATTTAAACCGGTACGGCGTTGCCTTGCCGTACTGTCTGCGGCTTCGTCGCCTTGTCCCGATTTTTGTTAATCCACTACACTATATAAATCGGCGGCCGTCTGAAAAAGCGGTGCGGTATTTTCAGACGGCCTCATCTGCGGCGGCGTGCCTTATTCCGCTTCCGCCGTATCGAAGAAGAGTTGCTGTTGTCGCAGCGGGTTGCCGTCGGCATCGGTAAGCGGGGCGGCGGCCGCGCTGTGTTTGATGACGGCCAGGCTCAGGCTGCCTTCGGCGGTGCAGGCGGTGTTGATGATGATGCCCGCTTCCGCGCCGTTTTGCAGGACGGCGATGCCTGCGGCTTCCAGGCTGCTGCCCGACAATACGGCCAAGCCGCGTTTGACTTGTCCGCGATACTGGGCGCGGGCGATGATTTCCTGGCCGGGGTAGCAGCCTTTTTTGAAGTGCACGCCGCCTATGGTGTGCTGGTTGAGCATTTGGGCGACGCAGCTTTCTTTGGTCGCCTCTGAAATCCACGGGTAGCCGCTGCGGATTTCGTGCAGCTGCCAGGCGTTTTCCGCTTCGGCATCGTAGGAGGGCAGTTTGTCTTTTTCGCCGGCCAGCAGGATGCCGCCGTGGGGCAGGGTGCATTCGATGAGGCCGTCTGAAACGGCAAACGGGAAGGAAAGGTGCGGTTCGGTGGCGGGCAGGGCGGTTGCGCCTTCGTTCAGACGGCCTGCCGCGCCGTAGCCGGGCAGGGGTTCGAAGACGGCTTTGGCGCGCAGGACGAACATTCGCAGGCGTTTGCACAGGGCTTCGACGAGGTCTGCCGCCGTCAGCAGCAGCAGGTCTTCGCCGCGGTTGAACACCAGCATGTTGGCGATGACGCGGCCTTTGGGCGTGTTGTAGGTGGCATAGCAGGCTTCTCCTTTGGCCAGTCCTTCGATGTGGTTGGACAGTTGGCCGTGCAGGAAGGAGGCGCGGTCTTCGCCGCTGATGCGGATCAGGCCGAAAAAGGGTAGGGCGGAAGTGTGCATGGGAATCCTCGGCTGTTTTGGGTATGGGGTGGGAAACGGAGCGGCTTGGGTGGTGCGGAAGGCCGTCTGAAAAGGGGTATTCCGCGTTTCAGACGGCCTGTGTTCCATCGGGCTTAAACGGCGGAATCGGAACGCTCGCCGGTGCGGATGCGGATGGCTTCTTCCACCGGGAAGATAAAGATTTTGCCGTCGCCGATTTTGCCGGAACGGGCGGTTTCGATGATGACGTCCACCGCCTGATCGACTTGGTCGTCGCGCAAAACCAGCTCCATTTTGATTTTCGGCAGGAAATCGACGGCGTATTCCGCACCGCGATAGACTTCGGTGTGGCCTTTCTGTCGGCCGAAACCTTTGACTTCGGTAACCGTCATGCCGGTGATGCCGATGTCGGTGAGTGCCTCGCGCACGTCGTCGAGTTTGAAGGGTTTGATGATGGCTTCGATTTTTTTCACGGCTTGGCTCCTGTGTGCTTGATTTGGCAGGGCGGGAAATTATCACAATCCGCCGCAACACTCAATCGGGCAGGGCGGGCGGCCGTCTGAAAAAGGCGGACGGATGCGCTTCTTCGGCGTATAATCCGCCCTCTTTCCCAACCGCATTTGAGAGCTGAATCATGTCTGTTGTTTTGCCCTTGCGCGGCGTTACCGCCCTTTCCGATTTCCGTGTTGAAAAACTCTTGCAAAAAGCAGCCGCACTCGGTCTGCCCGAAGTGAAACTGAAAAGCGAATTTTGGTATTTTGTCGGCAGCGAGAAAGCACTGGATGCCGCAACTGTCGAAAAACTGCAAGCCTTGTTGGCGGCGCAAAGCGTTGAACAAACGCCCGAAGCGCGCGAGGGCTTGCATTTATTTTTGGTAACGCCCCGTTTGGGTACGATTTCGCCGTGGGCTTCCAAGGCGACCAATATCGCGGAAAATTGCGGTTTGGAAGGCATAGAGCGCATCGAACGCGGCATGGCGGTGTGGCTGGAAGGTCGTCTGAACGACGATGAGAAACAACAATGGGCGGCTTTGCTGCACGACCGCATGACCGAATCCGTGCTACCCGATTTTCAGACGGCCTCCAAATTATTCCTCCATCTCGAATCCGAAACCTTCTCTACCGTCGATGTTTTGGGCGGCGGTAAAGAGGCTTTGGTCAAAGCCAATACCGAAATGGGTTTGGCACTCTCCGCCGATGAAATCGATTATCTGGTTGAAAACTATCAGGCTTTGCAGCGCAATCCGTCCGATGTGGAGCTGATGATGTTCGCACAGGCAAACAGCGAACACTGCCGCCACAAAATCTTCAACGCCGATTTCATCCTCAACGGCGAAAAACAGCCGAAATCCCTCTTCGGTATGATTCGCGACACGCACAACGCGCATCCCGAAGGCACGGTCGTTGCCTATAAAGACAATTCGTCCGTGATCGAAGGCGCGAAAATCGAGCGTTTCTATCCGAATGCGGCGGAAAACCAAGGCTACCGTTTCCACGAGGAAGACACGCATATCATCATGAAAGTGGAAACGCACAACCACCCGACCGCCATCGCGCCGTTTGCGGGCGCGGCAACAGGTGCGGGCGGCGAAATCCGCGACGAAGGCGCGACGGGCAAAGGTTCGCGCCCGAAAGCAGGCTTGACCGGCTTTACCGTCTCCAACCTCAACATCCCCGACCTCAAACAGCCGTGGGAACAAGATTACGGCAAGCCGGAACACATTTCCTCGCCGCTGGACATCATGATCGAAGGCCCCATCGGCGGCGCAGCGTTCAACAACGAATTCGGCCGCCCGAACCTCTTGGGCTACTTCCGCACTTTTGAAGAGAAGTTTGACGGTCAGGTTCGCGGCTACCACAAACCGATTATGATCGCTGGTGGCTTGGGCAGCATTCAGGCGCAGCAGACGCATAAAGACGAAATCCCCGAAGGCGCGTTGCTGATTCAACTGGGCGGCCCGGGCATGCTTATCGGCTTGGGCGGCGGCGCGGCTTCTTCGATGGATACCGGCACAAACGACGCGTCTTTAGACTTTAACTCCGTGCAACGCGGCAACCCCGAAATCGAACGCCGCGCGCAGGAAGTGATCGACCGCTGCTGGCAGCTTGGCGACAAAAACCCGATTATCTCCATCCACGACGTCGGCGCAGGCGGCCTGTCCAACGCCTTCCCCGAATTGGTCAACGATGCCGGACGTGGCGCGGTATTCAAACTGCGCGAAGTGCCGCTGGAAGAACACGGTCTCAACCCGCTGCAAATCTGGTGTAACGAATCGCAAGAGCGTTATGTGTTGTCGATTTTGGAAAAAGATTTGGACACCTTCCGCGCCATCTGCGAACGCGAACGCTGCCCGTTTGCCGTGGTCGGCACGGCGACTGACGACGGACATTTGAAAGTGCGCGACGATTTGTTCTCCAACAATCCCGTCGATTTGCCATTGAATGTTTTGCTCGGCAAACCGCCCAAAACCACGCGCAGCGACAAAACCGTGAGGTCGTCTGAAAAACCGTTTAACGCGGGCAATATCGACATCACCGAAGCCGCCTACCGCATTTTGCGCCTGCCTACCGTAGCCGCTAAAAACTTCCTGATTACCATCGGCGACCGCAGCGTCGGCGGCATGACCCACCGCGACCAAATGGTCGGCAAATACCAAACCCCTGTAGCCGATTGCGCCGTTACCATGATGGGCTTCAACACCTATCGCGGCGAAGCAATGTCTATGGGCGAAAAACCGACCGTCGCCCTGTTTGACGCGCCCGCCTCGGGCAGAATGTGTGTCGGCGAAGCCATCACCAACATCGCGGCGGTCAACATCGGCGACATCGGCAACATCAAGCTTTCCGCCAACTGGATGGCGGCGTGCGGCAATGAAGGCGAAGACGAAAAACTCTACCGCACCGTCGAAGCCGTCTCCCAAGCCTGTCAGGCACTGGATTTGAGCATTCCCGTGGGCAAAGACAGCCTGTCGATGAAAACCGTATGGCAGGATGGCGAAGAGAAAAAATCCGTCGTTTCGCCGTTGAGCCTGATTATCTCCGCGTTCGCGCCAGTTCAAGACGTGCGCAAAACCGTTACGCCCGAATTGAAAAACGTCGAAGACAGCGTATTGCTGTTTGTCGATTTGGGCTTCGGCAAAGCGCGCATGGGCGGCTCCGCGTTCGGTCAGGTGTACAACAACATGAGCGGCGACGCGCCCGATTTGGACGATACAGGCCGTCTGAAAGCGTTTTACAACGTGATTCAACAGCTTGTCGCCGAAGACAAACTCTTGGCGTATCACGACCGCAGCGACGGCGGCTTGTTTGCGACGCTGGCGGAAATGGCGTTTGCGGGGCGTTGCGGATTGAATGTGGATTTGACTTCACTGGTTGCCAACCAAGCCGACGTCAACGAAGCCAGCATCCGCGCATTGTTCAATGAAGAACTGGGCGCAGTGATTCAAATCGCCAAACGAGATGTCGCGGCAGCAGAAGCCTTGTTCAAAGCGGCAGCGCTGCCCTTGCATACCGTTGCCACCATCGATTCTGACGAAAAAATCGTTATCCGCAATCAGGCAGGCATCGTGTTGGAACAAACCCGCGCCGACCTGCAACGCGCATGGCAGGAAACCAGTCACGCCATTCAGAAACTGCGCGACAACCCTGCCTGCGCAGACAGCGAGTTCGCCCTGATTGGCGACAACGACCGCAGCGCATTGTTTGCCGACGTGAAGTTTGATGTAAACGAAGACATCGCCGCGCCTTTCGTCAACAGCGGCGCGAAACCTAAAATCGCCATCCTGCGCGAACAGGGCGTGAACGGGCAAATCGAAATGGCCGCCGCCTTCACACGCGCCGGATTCGATGCCTACGACGTGCATATGTCCGACCTGATGGCAGGCCGCGTCCACCTTGCCGACTTCAAAATGCTGGCGGCGTGCGGCGGCTTCAGCTACGGCGACGTACTCGGCGCGGGCGAAGGCTGGGCGAAATCCATCCTGTTCCACCCCGCCTTGCGCGACCAGTTCGCCGCCTTCTTTACTGACCCGGACACGCTGACATTGGGCGTGTGCAACGGCTGCCAAATGGTCAGCAACCTCGCCGAAATCATCCCCGGCACGGCAGGCTGGCCGAAGTTCAAACGCAACCTGAGCGAACAGTTCGAAGCGCGCCTGAGCATGGTTCACGTCCCCAAATCAGCCTCCCTGATTCTGAACGAAATGCAAGGCTCCAGCCTGCCCGTCGTCGTCAGCCATGGCGAAGGCCGCGCCGACTTCGCGCTTCACGGCGGTAAAATTTCAGACGGCCTCGGCATCGCGCTGCAATACGTCGACGGACAAAACCAAGTTACCCAAACCTACCCGCTCAATCCCAACGGCTCGCCGCAGGGCATCGCTGGCGTAACCAACGCCGACGGCCGCGTCACCATCATGATGCCCCACCCCGAACGCGTGTACCGTGCCGCGCAAATGAGCTGGAAACCGGAAGACTGGACGGAACTGTCCGGCTGGTACCGCCTCTTCGCCGGAGCAAGGAAGGCTTTGGGTTAAATTGTATCCTGATTGGCTGATTTGAAAGAAAAAGGCCGTCTGAAAACAGGTATATCGGACTTCGCTCCAACCTGTTTCAGACGGCCTTTACGTTTATGCGTATGTTGCCGAATATAAAAATAACTGACCGCCGTCATTCCCGCGCAGGCGGGAATCCAAACCTCTGCATTTCAGAAATATTTAAAGATTTCTGTAAATCCAAACCTCCGGATTCCTGCCTGCGTGGGAATGACGGTTGGCGGTATGACGCATTATCTTAATAATCGGTTTTACAGATAACCGGCCAGGGCGGGCAGGAAACATTCCACCAAGCCTAGTGTTTCGTTTTGTCTTTGGAAAAACGAACGGCGGGCCAATTGCGCATTTTGCACCGATGGGAGCGGGATGCCTTCGAGGGCTGCAAATTCCAGCGGCGAACGCTGCCAGTCCGCACTTTCGGCAAACAGGCGTTCGCCCAACGGGCGGCTGCCGCAGTCGAGCATCTGCCGCCAATAGCCGGACGACGGCAGGCACTGGCTGCGTGCCCAGACGACGGGTTCGCCATTGAGGCAGAGTTCGACGTCGCGGCAGAAGTATGATTTGCCCGGTCCGCCGCCGTCGAGCAGGAGGCTGCCGTCCGCCGAGCCCAGATGCAGCAGGCGGACGGAAAATTCACAGGGTAGGGCGCGCAAGGCGGCGGTCAGCGACGGGCTTTGCAACAGGCCGGCCAGTTTTTCAGACGGCCTGAGGATGGCGGGCAGGCGGGTTTGCCAAAGCGGGGCGGAAGGGTTCATGCGGAAGGTCATTTGTGTTGGTAAAAATGGCTGGCGAAATAGACCTGCGAACCTTCGCGCAGCAGCACCAGGCAGATGGCGGCCAGCGGCAGGCCGATCAGCATGCCGATAAAGCCCATCAGTTGGCCGAACGCCATTAAAGAGAAAATCACCCAAAACGGCGACAGGCCGATGCGGTCGCCGACGATTTTCGGCGTAACGAGGAAGCTTTCCAGCAGTTGGCCGACGACAAATACCAGCCATACCCATATCAGCCCCTGCCACGAGCCGAATTGGAGCAGGGCGGCGATGGTGGCCAGCAGCAGGCCGGTGAACGCGCCCAAATAGGGAATGAAGACCAAAAGGCCGGCAATCATGCCGATGGCGAAGCCCGAGTCGAGGCCGGTCAGCATCAGGCCGACGCCGTATACCACGCCCATAATCAGCATCACCATCAGCTGCCCGCGCAAAAATTCGCCCAATACTTCGTCGATTTCGCCGCCGATACGGGTGTAGGCATCGATAAAGCGGCGCGGCATCAGGGCGCGTATGCCGTGCGACCAACGCTGCCAGTCGTATAGGAAGTAATACAGGAGCAGCGGTAGGAGGGCGAAGTTGCTCAAGCCGGAAGCCAGCGCGCCGCCTTGTTCCATCAGAGTTGGGGCGATTTTCGACGCGGTGTTTTGCAGCGTGCCGGTGTGGCTTTGCAGCCAGTTCAGCAGGGTTTCCTTATTCAGCGGGATATGCGTGCCGAAATGGCTGTTAAACCAAGGCAATGCTTTGTTTTGAACGAAGTCAATCAGCTGCGGCAGACGGTTGGTCAGGTTTTGAAACTGTGTCAGCAGCATCGGTATCAGAATCAGCAGCAATGCCAACAGTATGAGCAGGGCGAACATCATCACCAACATCGATGCAGGGGCGCGCGATACCCCTTTGTCGCGCAGCTTTTCCACCAGCGGATTGAGGATGTAGGCCAAAACGGCAGCGACGATAAACGGGGTCAGAATATCGCGCAATGCCAGCACCAGCCAGCTTGCGACGATAAAAAATACCGCGCAGGGCAGCCAGGGCGACAGACCGCGTTTTTTCTTTGTATACATGATGGATTAACCTAAAAGGAAAATAAAGTCGCGAAGCATAACACGGAGAAGCACGGGCTGCATCCTTCAGGCCGTCTGAAAACTTTTTACGTCGTATAAAACCGCTGCCAAGCCCGACAAAACAGGCGGAATAGGGTAAAATGCCGCCGATTTTTCCCAACCTTGTTTACAAAACCGAGAAAGCCGACAAAATGAGCGAATCCTTAAGCTACCGCGACGCTGGCGTGGACATCGACGCAGGCGACCAACTGGTCGAAAACATCAAACCTTTTGCCAAACGCACCATGCGTCCCGAAGTGTTGGGTGATTTGGGCGGCTTCGGCGCATTGGTCGAAATCAGCAAAAAATACAAAAATCCCGTGCTCGTCAGCGGCACCGACGGCGTGGGCACCAAGCTCAAACTCGCCTTCGATTGGGATAAACACAACACCGTCGGCATCGACCTCGTCGCTATGAGCGTCAACGACATTTTGGTTCAAGGCGCGGAGCCTCTGTTTTTCCTCGACTATTTTGCCTGTGGCAAACTCGACGTCGCCCGCGCTACCGACGTGATTAAAGGCATTGTCCAAGGCTGCGAAGAATCCGGCTGCGCCCTCATCGGCGGCGAAACCGCCGAAATGCCCGGCATGTATCCCGAAGGCGAATACGATTTGGCGGGCTTCGCCGTCGGTGTGGTCGAAAAAGAGCGCGTCATCAACGGCCGCAGCATCAAAGCGGGCGACATCGTATTGGGTCTGGCTTCCAACGGCGCGCATTCCAACGGCTACTCCCTCGTCCGCAAAATCATCGCCCGCGACAATCCCGATTTGGACGCCGAGTTCGACAACGGCAAAACCCTGCGTGAAGCCATCATCGCCCCGACCCGTCTGTATGTGAAACCCATTCTCGCCGCCTTGGCAAAATTCACCGTCAAAGGCATGGCGCATATTACCGGCGGCGGCATCACCGAAAACGTACCGCGCATCCTGCCTGAAAACACCGTCGCCCAAATCGACGCCGAAGCATGGGAATTGCCCAAGCTGTTCCAATGGCTGCAACAGGCAGGCAATGTGGAAACTCAAGAAATGTACCGCACCTTCAACTGCGGCATCGGCATGGTGGTTGTGATTGCCGAAGAAGATGCCGACGCGGTGCAGGCATTCTTAACCGAACAAGGCGAAACCGTTTACCGTTTGGGCGTTATCCGCGAACGCAGCGGCGACGAACACCAAACCCAAGTTGTCTGACACCACACGGAGGCCATCTGAAAACGCCGATGCAGGCATTTTAGACGGCCTTTTTCCCGTATGCACGCCATGTTAGAATCGTGCATTTGCAAATCTTCGCAGGCCGTCTGAACCGGCAGCGTTTTCAGACGGCCTGCATCCCAAACCCTTCAGGAGAAAACAGCATGGATGATTTAATCAAAGAAGCCGCACTGCGCTTTCACGAATACCCCAATCCCGGCAAAATCCAAGTCGCGCCCACCAAGCCGCTGGGCACTCAATACGACTTATCGCTGGCCTATTCGCCGGGCGTGGCCGCACCGTGCATGGAAATCCACGCCGATCCGCTGAACGCCTACAAATACACCGCCAAAGGCAATCTCGTGGCCGTCATTTCCAACGGTACCGCGGTTTTGGGTTTGGGTAACATCGGCGCATTGGCGGGCAAACCCGTGATGGAAGGCAAGGGTGTATTGTTCAAAAAATTTGCCAACATTGACGTATTCGACATCGAAATCAACGAAACCGATCCCGACAAACTGGTTGAAATCATCGCATCGCTGGAACCCACCTTCGGTGGCATCAATCTCGAAGACATCAAAGCACCCGAGTGTTTTTATATTGAGAAAAAATTGCGCGAACGCTGCAACATCCCCGTTTTCCACGACGACCAACACGGTACGGCCATCATCACCGCCGCCGCCGTATTGAACGCCCTGCGCGTGGTGGGCAAGGATATCGGCCAAGTCAAACTCGTCTGCTCCGGCGCGGGTGCGGCCGCCATCGCCTGCCTGGACTTGCTGGTTGCTTTGGGCATGAAGCGCGAAAACATCACCGTTTGCGACTCCAAAGGCGTGATTTACCAAACCCGCGAAGACCGTGGGCGCATGGACGAAAGCAAGGTGCGCTACGCCATCGCCGATAACGGCCAGCGCGTATTGGCCGACGCGGTAAACGGCAAAGACATCTTCTTGGGACTCTCCGGCCCCAATGTGTTGAGCCCAGAAATGCTGAAAACCATGGCCGCCAGCCCCATCGTGTTGGCGCTGGCCAACCCGCAGCCTGAAATTTGGCCGCCCGAAGCCAAAGAAGCCCGCCCCGACGTGATTATCGGCACCGGCCGTTCCGACTTCCCGAACCAGGTAAACAACGTCTTGTGCTTCCCGTTCATCTTCCGCGGCGCGCTGGATGTGGGCGCGACCACCATCAACGAAGAAATGAAACTGGCCTGCGTACGCGCGATTGCCGATTTGGCAATGGCCGAATCCAGCGCGGAGGTGGCCGGCGCATACGGCGATGCGGAATTGACTTTCGGTCCGGAATACCTGATTCCCAAACCGTTCGACCCGCGCCTGATTGCCCGCATCGCCCCGGCGGTCGCCAAAGCCGCGATGGACTCCGGCGTGGCCACCCGTCCGATTGTCGACTTGGAAGCCTATGCGGAAAAACTGACCGAGTTTGTTTACAAAACCAGCCTGTTCATGCGTCCGGTGTTCAACCAAGCGCGCAAAGACATCAAGCGCATCGTGCTGACCGAAGGCGAAGACGAACGCGTATTGCATGCCGCGCAACAAGTCGTGTCGCAGAAACTGGCCTTCCCGATTTTGGTGGGCGATGCCAAGCTCATCGAAGAACGCCTGCACAGCCAAGGCCTGACCATCCAGCCGGGCAAAGATTTCGAACTGATCGACATCAAAAACAGCCCCTATTACGAAGCAAGCTGGAAGGAATATTACAATCTGCGCAAACGGAGCGGCGTAACCGAAGAAATGGCCCGCCGCCGCTTGAAAGCCAATACCACGCTGGTGGGCGCGCTTCTGGTTCGCCTCGGTCATGCGGACGGCTTGGTGTGCGGTACGATGGGGCGTTTCCACGACCACTTTGCCGTGATGGAAGAAGTAATCGGCTATAACAATCCCGAAAAAGAAGCCTTCGCCATGAACGCGTTGATTTCCAACAAGGGCAATTTCTTCATCGCCGACACTTACATCAACGAAAACCCGACCGCCGAACAATTGGCCAACGGTACGTTAATGTGCGCCACCGAAATGAAACGCATCGGCCTGAAGCCGAAAGTCGCGCTGGTATCCAATTCCAACTACGGCAGCCATTGCAGCCCCGATGCCCGCAAAATGCAGCGTGCGTTGGAAATCATCCGCGAACTTGATCCGACTTTGGAAATCGACGGCGAAATGCAGGCCGATGTGGCTTTGGACGAAACCATGCGCAAGAGCATCTTCCCCGAAACCACATTGAGCGGCGCGGCCAACCTGCTGGTGATGCCGAATGTGGAAGCGGCCAACATCAGCTACAACCTGCTGCGCGTGAACGCCACCAACGGCATCACCGTCGGCCCCATCCTGATGGGCTTGAACAAACCGGTGCAAATTGTTACGCCGATTTCCACCGTCCGCCGCATCGTGAACATGATTGCATTGGCCGCTGTGGACGCGCAACGCCAATAAACGGTATGCGTTAAACGGAAAAGGCCGTCTGAAATTGCCGCAGTTGGTTTTCAGACGGCCTTTTTATGCCGATAAACGGTTTTTCAGACGGCCTCTGTTCCCAAACAGGCCGTCTGAAAAGTTTGAACGGCCCTATCGTAAGGCCTGCCTCCTGCGTCTTCCGATTGTTTTACGGTACAATGGCGGCTTTCCGTTTGGAGATGTTTCATGAACTGCCCCATCTGTACCGCCGACAATGAAGAAATCCTGTGGCGGAACGACAAGCTGCGGGTTATCGCCGTACACAACGAAGCCAACGCGCCTGCATTCTGCCGCGTCATTTGGCAAAACCATGTGGCGGAAATGACCGATTTGGATGCGGCCGAGCGCGCCGAACTGATGGAAACCGTTTATCGTGTGGAAAGCGCGATGCGGCAGGTGTTCAAGCCCGCCAAAATCAATCTGGCCAGCTTGGGCAACGTCGTACCGCACCTGCACTGGCACCTTATCGCCCGCTTTGCCGACGATGCCAATTTCCCCGCCCCGATTTGGGCGGCGGCGCAAAGGCCGTCCGCAACCGTGCTGCCTGCCGATTGGCCGCAGCAGGTAAGGGCGGTGTTGCAGAAAGAGGCCGTCTGAAAACACGGCACCTCCCGTTTTACGGCCAATCCCATTGAAGCGGCAGGGAAGCTTTCCCTTATCCGCCATGTATTCATACCATGCCGTCTGAAAGGATATACAAAGATGACTTGGCTCACATCCCGACGCAACCTGTTCCGCACCTCCGCCGCCGTGGCGGGCGCAGGCATACTCCAGGCCTGTAGCGGCACGCAGACCGTCCCCGTCAAACCGACCACACAGGCCGCACCGTCGCAGCCGAACCGAAAACAAACATCAGGAAACAACGTGTTACGCATTATCGCTTCTTCAGGCTTCGCCCCCGATCCCGCACGGGCGCAGACCGGCATTTCCCGCCTTCAGACGGCCGGATTCACCGTAAGCAATGAACAGGCGGTATTCCGCCGTTACCAGCGTTTTGCCGGCAGCGATGCCGAGCGGATTGCCGACGTTCAAGACGTAGCTTCCGGCCGCGTGCCCACGCCGAAAGTGCTGATGGGGATGCGCGGCGGCTATGGCGCGCACCGGCTGTTGCAGCACATCGATTTTGCCTCGTTGGGCGCGCGGATGCGCGAACACGGCACACTGTTTTTCGGCTTCAGCGATGTTTGCGCCCTACAACTGGCCTTGCTGGCACGGGGCAACTGGCTCAGTTTTGCTGGCCCCATGGTGTACAGCGAGTTCGGCAAACCCGTGCCGAGCGTCTACACCATGGATTCGTTCATCCAATGCACCACCTCTGGCAGTTACAGCGTCAGCGTGCCCTCCTTCCAAAGCCGCGACGTGAACTTGGAGGGCATCCTTTGGGGTGGCAACCTCAGCGTTTTGGCAGCATTGGCCGGCAGCCCCTACATGCCCGACATCTCCGGCGGCATCCTGTTTTTGGAAGACGTGGGCGAGCAGCCCTACCGCATCGAGCGCATGCTGCAAACCCTGCTGCTGGCCGGCATCCTGCAAAAACAGCAGGCCGTCATTCTCGGCGATTTCCGCATGGGCAACATCCGCGACGTATACGACAGCAGCTACGATTTGTCGGCCGTTTCCGCCGCCATCAGCCGTGCGGCGCGGATTCCGGTGCTGACCGGCTTCCCGTTCGGCCACATCAGCAACAAAACCACCTTCCCGTTGGGCGCGCAGGCCAAAGTCCGCGGCAACGGCAACGGCGGCTACACCGTTACCTTCAGCGGCTATCCGACGCTGGACAAATCCGGCCTCTATCTCGACAGCCTCCTTCCGCAGCCGGACTTTATCGAAGGAATCGTAACGGCAACGCCGGAAGACAAAACTGATTTGGAATAGCGGCCGCCTTTTCAGACGGCCTCTGCCGCATCTGCTAAAATCCGCCCCCGCCGTCCGCCGATTGGAGCAAACCCGCCATGCTGCAAATCTTCAACATTACCGCGCCGATTTTCTTCATCATCGGCTTGGGCTACGGCGCGGTGCGGTTTGGCGTATTCCGGTTTGAAGAACTGCGTGGCACGGCGAAATTTGTGATGAAGGTCGGCCTGCCCGCATTGGTGTTTTTTGCCATTGCCGCCAAACCGGTAAACGAAGTATTCAATGCGATCTACCTGGCAGGCTATGCGGCGGCGACACTGGCGGCTTTCTTTATCGGCTGGCTGTTCGGCAGACTGCGCGGCGGCGATTCGCGGCTGGCGGCACTGAGCGGCTTTTCCATGTCGTTTTCCAATACCGGCTTCATCGGCTACCCGCTGCTGTCTATGGTCATCGGGGATGCGGCGAGCGGCTATTTCGCCATGAACGTGCTGGTGGAAAACATGTTGCTGATTCCGCTGTTTTTCATCTTGGCGGATTCGGCGGGCGGCGATGGAGGCCGTCTGAAAAACCTCGCGGCAGTATTGAAGAACCTGCTGAAAAACCCGATTATCCTCGCACAGTTTGCGGCCGTGCCGTTCGCCTTCGGCTGGCTGCCCCTGCCGGCCGCGCTGCTGAAAACCGCCGGGGTACTGTCTGCTGGTTCGGGGCCGGTGGCCTTGTTCGTGATTGGCGGCAGCTTGGTCGGCCTGCGTTTGGGCGGCAGATTGGCCGATATTTTCCTGCTGACGGCGGGCAAGCTGTTGTTGTTCCCGCTGCTGGTCGTCGGCCTGCTGCTGTTGTTCGGCGCACCGCGCGACATGCTTTTTGCGGGTGCATTGCTGGCTTGCGTGCCCATGGCCAGCATGGTGGCCATCATCCATGCCCAATACGGCCACGAACAGAGGGGCGCGGCGATTATGCTGCTGACCACGGTATTATCGTTTGCCAGCATCTCGCTGGTTTTGCTGTTCGGCCACTGAACACACATCGAAAGAAAGAAGGAAACCGACATGAAACACCCGCTGCCCGATGAAATCCGCGTCCGTTCAGGCCGAGCCGCTTTGGGGTTGGTATACGGCGGCGAAACCTTCGACCTGCCGGCCGAGTTTTTGCGCGTCTATTCGCCCAGCGCGCAAGTGCGCGGCCACGGCCCCGGACAGGAAGTGTTGCAAACCGGTAAAAAAGACGTGCTGATCAACGATATCGAACCTGTCGGGCAATACGCCTTGAAAATCGTGTTTTCAGACGGCCACGACAGCGGCTTGTACGATTGGGGCTATTTGCATACACTGGCACACGATTACGACGCGCTGTGGGCGGATTACCTGCGCCGCATCGAACTGGCGGGCGCATCGCGCCTTCCGTCTGCCGACGATTCGCAAGCCGGACAGAAATCCGGCCATGCCTGCGGCAGCGGCGGTTGCGGCGGGCGGCATTGAGGAAGAGGCCGTCTGAAAACATGGAACTGCAATTTTTAGGCACCGGCGCGGGTTCGCCGTCGAAAGCGCGCAACGTTACCTGTACCGCCTTGAAAACAGGTGGGAAAAGTAACGAAGTCTGGCTATTTGACTGCGGCGAGGCCACGCAGCACCAAATCCTGCGTACCAACATCCGGCCGGGCAAAATCAGGCGGATTTTCATCACGCACCTGCACGGCGACCACATCTTCGGCCTGCCCGGCCTGCTCAGCAGCCGCTCGTTTTTGGGCGGGGCGGACGAACCGTTGTTTCTGTACGGCCCCGCAGGTATCCGCCGTTTTGTCGAAAGCGCGCTGGAAGTTTCGCAAATGCAGTTGAGCTATCCGATAAACTTCCATGAATTCGTTTCAGACGGCCTCATATTAGACGACGGGGAATTTACCGTCCGTGCTTTCGGACTGGCGCACAGCCTGCCGTCCTTCGCTTACCGCATCGAAGAAAAAGAACGCGCGGGCGGCTTGCAAATAGACCGTCTGCGCGAACTCGGCATCCCGTCCGGCCCGCTGCTCGGCCGTCTGAAAAACGGCGAAACCGTAACCTTGGACGACGGGCGGCTGATTGACGGCAAAGAATACCTTTCGCCGCCGCGGAAAGGGCGGATAATCGCCGTCTTTGGCGACACCAAGCCCTGTCCGTCCGCACCGGCGGCGGCCGAAGGGGCGGATGTCTTGGTGCACGAAGCGACTTTTGCCGCAGGAGACGAAGCAATGGCGGAAAAAGTTTTCCATTCCACCGTGTCCGATGCCGCAAACCTGGCCGCCGAAGCCGGGGTGAAACAACTCTACCTGACCCACATCAGCGCGCGTTATGCCGATGAGGAGCAACGGCTGATGTTGGAGCGGCAGGCGCAAAACATATTTCCCGCGTCGAAAGTGGTTGGCGATTTCGACGTATTCGATATTTGAATCCGCATTATTTTTAAAAGGCAGACAACATGAGCGACCATAAAACCCATTTCGGTTTCAGCACCGTAGATGAGAACGAAAAAGCCGGCAAAGTAGCCGAAGTGTTCCATTCGGTAGCGAAAAACTACGACATCATGAACGACGTGATGTCCGGCGGCCTGCACCGCGTTTGGAAACATTTCACCATCAACACCGCGCGCCTGAAAAAAGGCGACAAAGTGTTGGACATCGCGGGCGGTACGGGCGATTTGTCGCGTGGCTGGGCCAAGCGTGTGGGCAAAGAGGGCGAAGTTTGGCTGACCGACATCAATTCGTCGATGCTGACCGTCGGCCGAGACCGCCTGATCAACGAAGGCCTGATTCTGCCCGTGTCGCTGGCGGACGCGGAAAAACTGCCGTTCCCCGACAACTACTTCAATCTGGTTTCTGTCGCTTTCGGCCTGCGCAACATGACGCACAAGGATGCGGCATTGAAAGAGATGTACCGTGTGTTGAAGCCGGGCGGCACGCTGTTAGTATTGGAGTTTTCCAAAGTCTACAAACCGCTGGAAGGCGTGTACGACCTGTATTCGTTCAAGCTGCTGCCGGTTATGGGCAAACTGATTGCGAAAGACGCCGACAGCTATCAATATCTGGCCGAATCCATCCGTATGCACCCGGACCAGGAAACTTTGAAACAGATGATGCTGGAAGCGGGTTTCGACAGCGTGGACTATCACAATATGAGCGCGGGCATTGTGGCGTTGCACAAAGGCGTGAAGTTCTGATTACGCGGACATTTGAAAGGCCGTCTGAAAATATTTTTCAGACGGCCTTTTAGGTTTCAGACGGCCTCTTCCAGCAGTTCGGGCCGCTCGCGGTAGAGCGCGTCCAAGTCGGCCAATACGAGGTCCATAAAATAATCTTCATCCGCTCCGCCGATGATGATGTCGCTGGCTTCGTCAAACACATCCTCGCCGAATTGTTCTTCGATTTCAAATAGTTTCTCCATGCGCCGTTCGCGGTCCAAGGGATAATCCCCGCCGAAATAGGCTATGGCGGAATGCAGGGCGGCATAGGTTTTCGGCAGTTTCAAACGCTGAAGGCCGTCCAATGCCGACAAGGCGAACTCGCCCGAACTGTTGAAAAAGAACTGGCTGAGCGAGCCGTTGTTGCATTCGGCTTCCAGCCACCAAAGGGCAACGGCCTGCTGCTCTTGCGGCAGCAGGCGGGCGATGCCGTCGGCGAAATTGTCTTCCGCCTATTCCCAGCGTTTTTCCAGCTTCGGCCAAACGGCTTCGTACAAACGATTCATTCCGGTTTCTGCGGTTTACAGGCCGAGCTGCTGTTCCAATTGATCCACCAGTTTGTCGTCCAGATTCAGAGCCTGCGCCAGTTGGGCAAGGAAGACGATTTCTTTGCGTTCCAAATCGCCGCACACCATGCGCGCGGCCAGATAGGTTTCTGCGGCAAGTGCCTGATTGCCGCCGACTGCTTGGGCGATTTCGCCAACGGTGGCCGGGCGGGCGTATTCTGCTGCGAGCCATTGCTGCGCTTGTGCATCGGCACTGCTTTCTTTGGCTATCATTTGTTTTTCAGCCTCGTCAATCAGGCCGTCTGAAGAGGCGGCGGCAATCATGGTGCGCAGGATGATGCGGCTGTGGTCTTCGGCGATTTGTCCGACGGGTGCGAACGCGCTTTGCGGTTGGGCTTGTGTCTGATTGCCCTGCCAGTTTTGGTAGGCTTTGTAGGCGAGCATGCCCAGTGCGGCCATCGAACCGGCTTTCACCAGCGAGCCGCCGCCTTTCTTTTTCAGCAGCATGGAGGCCAGGCTGCCGACGAGCGCGCCGCCGCCGAAGGAGTTCAACGGGTTGCCGTTTTTGCCGGACAGTGCGCTGTTGCCGGTTTTTTGTACAGTATCCAAAACTTGATTGAGCAGATTATTGAAATTCATGGAGTTTCCTTTCTTAAAGAGAATGAGGCGGTGGATTTATTTTTTCAGACGGCCTGTCCGTCTGCCCAGCAGGAAGCCGGCGGCACAGGCCAAAAGTGCGGCTGTCGCGCCGCCGCCCATCAGCCAGTTTCGCTGTGCGGACAGTACGGGGTTGTCGAGCATATTGACGGAGTAGTGGAAGCCGGCGATGAGCCACCGGCCGTTTTGGCGGACGATGGTCGCGCTCCATTGCGGCTTGACTTCCCATGTTTCGCCGCCGGCCAGTTCGTAGCGGTCGTTGCTGTGGCCGAAGGCGAAGGCGGTGTTGCCGTCGTCGTAAAGGTGGGAGAGTTTGTCGGCTTCAAATTGGGCGGTGATGGTTTTGACGACGGGTTGGCTGCCGCCGAGCATTTTTTCGTAGTAGCCGCGCACTTGTTCTTTGCCGATGATGCGGTCGCCGTTCATGGTGGTGAAGACGACGTCGTCGGTCAGCCCGTCCAAAAGGGCATCCAAATCGCGATTATTCAGGGCGGTTTGCATGTGGTCGCGCAGTTGGCGGAGTTCCTGATGCAGGGCTTCTTCGCTGAGTCGGATATCCGTGGTTTCGGGTAGCGGAGCTTCCTGTTTCGACGCGGAAGTCGGGGTGTTTTCGGGTGTGAGTTCTATAGCGGGGTAGGCTTGAAGCGGGGCGGCGGCGAGCAAGAGGGTGAGCGGGATGGTGTGCAATAATTTTTTCATCGGGGTTCCTTATCGGTTTGATTTCAGACGGCCTGAAAGCCTTGTTATTCGGGAAGGTCGGCAAATTTAGGCCATTCGTTTTCAATATACTCGGCCACGGCCTGCATGTCGCTTCCGGATGCTTCGTAATATTCGCCGTCGAGTTCTTCAAAGATGCCGTAGCGGCGGCGGATGTCTTCCAGGCCGATTCCCTGTCCGGCCAATTCTTCGATTTCCGCGCCGTAGCGTTGATAAAGCGTTTTGGCTTGGTCGAGGATTTTCGGCGTGGGTTTGATTTTCCAGCGGCGAAGGCTGTCGGCCAGCGGGTTGGCGAAGACGTAGTCGCCGTAGCCTGTGGCAATCAGTTGCAGAAAGCCGCCTTCCTGCACTTGGCTGTCGAGGAAGACGTAGGCCATGAGGGTGTGTTGTTCGTCGGTCAGCTTTTCGCCTGCGTCTTCGCCGTGCCGTTCGAGATAGGCGAAGCAGCGGTCGGCCAGGGTGTAGACGAATTGTTCGTCAGATTCGGATTCGTTGCGCGGTATGGGGTTCATGGTTTTTCTTGGTTAAAGTGTTTCAGACGGCCTTTTTCTGCCGTCGGAAGGGTTAGCTTGTGGGGAAATGCGGTTTCAGACGGCCTGATGTGTATGGAGGCCGTCTGAAAGCGTTGGTTTATGCCTGCGGTTTCGCTGCCCCGTTTGGATTTTCCTCCATCCTCTATATTTCGATGCGGCCGGGTGTGAAGGTTTCCCATTTGTTGCAGGCGGGGCAGTGCCAGAAGAAAACCTGCGATTTAAAGTGGCAGTTGCGGCAGCGGTACATCCAGCTTTTTTGCAGTTGGCGGCCGACAACACCGCGTATCATGTCGGCATCCGCCTTCCATACGGGGTTCAGGCCGCTGATTTGCACGCCCAGCAGGCGGTAAACGCCGTTGAGGTCGGGCTTGGCGCGCACCAGTTCGGCAATGGTTTCGTTGGCTTTTTGTTCGCCGTGAAGCAGCAGGGATTTTTCGTAAATGACGTTCAACAGGTCGAGCTGCGGGAAGGTCTGCATATAGCCGATCAGCACGGTCAGGCCTTCTTCCGGCTGTTTCAGGCCGTCGTAGGCGTCGTATAGGCGTTCGCCCACCATATTCAAATAGGCGTGGTTTTGCTTTTCGATGGCCGTATAGGCAGCCACGGCGGCGGCATAGTTGCCTTGTTTGAGTTCCAGGTCGCCCAAGATGATGTTGGCCCGGCAGCATTTCCCGTTGGCGGATAAGGCCGTCTGAATATGGCTGCGGGCGGTTTCGATGTCGGATTTGAACAGGGCAGCCTGTGCGATTTCGCAGTGGAATTGGGCGATTTCGAATTGGTAGGTCTGTTCGTCGTGGCTGAGCAGTTGCGCCGTTTCGACTGCTTTTTCCCAGTCGCGGTCCTGTTGGTAGATGTGGAGCAGGTGTTCGCGCGCGCCTTTGGCCATGTTGCCGTCTTGCAGGGAGAGGAAAATTTGTTCGGCGCGGTCGACCAGGCCCGCGCTTTGGTAGGTTTTCCCCAGCTCAAAGAGGGCGCGCTGTTTTTTGTCGCCGACGGTGTCGGGCAGTTCGCTCAGGGTTTTCAGCAGGCGGATGGCTTTGTCGTTTTCACCGCGCGAACGGTAGAGTTTTCCCAGGGTGAGGTTCAGGTCGTAAGACTGCGGCTGCAAATCGGCGACTTCCGCCAGCTCGTGTGCGGCTTTGCCTGTGTTGCGGTCCACCAAGGCTTCCAGGCTGGCGTAAAAACCGGTCGGGATGCTTTTGGCCTGCTTCAGTACGGTTTTCATGTCGATGCGGGCAGCAACCCAGCCCAAGGCGAAGCAGATAAAGGGCAGCAGGGCAATCAGCACCCACCATGCCGGAATATCGTTTTCCATGCTGGGTTAGTCTTTCTTGGCGGTTTCGGCGGTGGGGACGGGAGCCTGAGTCGGAGGCGGAACGGGGGCGGCGGTCGGGGCGGCGATGTCGGTGTTGTTCAGGCGGGCGGCCTTTTTCACTTCGGCACGCAGGCGGCTGTTTTCCGCACGCAGGCGCAGCAGGCGGCCGAACAGGGCGAAGATGCCGAACAGTGCGCCGATGACGAACATGCCGAACAGCAAGACGATGAGCGGCGCGTTCACGCTTTGTTCGGGCAGGTAGTTGAATTGCACGACCTGTCTGTTGATGACGGCCAACACTAGGAAAATCAGCAGGATAAATACTTTGATAATCAGGGAAACTGTTTTCATTGACGGCTCCGTAAGGATGTTTTCAGACGGCCTCCGCATCGGGCGGGGCTCGGTTAGGCGGACAAACAGCCGCTAGTGTAAACGATTTGGCCTGCGTTTGCATTTCGTTTGTTCGGCTGCGCGCTTCTTGCCAAACACGGACTTGAAGGCGTATCTTTACGTTTTTTCGAAATCCGGTTGAGAGTATCCATCATGAGCAGCCCCGTACCCGCCGTGTTCGGCAGCGTTTTCCACGCCCAAATGCCCGTTATCGCCTATAAAGAGGGCAAATGGCAGCCGACCGAATGGCAAACTTCCGCAGACCTCACCCTCGCGCCCGGCGCGCATGCCCTGCATTACGGCAGCGAATGCTTTGAAGGCTTGAAAGCCTTCCGTCAGGCAGACGGCAAAATCGTCTTGTTCCGCCCGACGGCAAACATCGCCCGTATGCAACAAAGCGCGGATATTTTGCACCTGCCGTACCCCGAAACCGAAGCCTATTTAAATGCCCTGATCGAATTGGTCAAACGCGCCGCCGATGAAATTCCCGATGCGCCTGCCGCGCTGTACCTGCGCCCGACGCTCATCGGAACCGACCCCGTTATCGGCAAAGCCGGTTCGCCGTCTGAAACCGCATTGCTCTATATCCTCGCTTCTCCGGTCGGCGATTATTTCAAAGCCGGTTCGCCCGTGAAAATTTTGGTTGAAACCGAACACATCCGTTGCGCACCGCACATGGGGCGCGTCAAATGCGGCGGCAACTACGCCTCCGCCATGCCTTGGGTGTTGAAGGCGAAAGCAGACTACGGCGCAAGCCAAGTCCTGTTCTGCCCGGATGGCGACGTACAGGAAACCGGCGCGTCCAACTTTATCCTGATTAAAGGCGATGAAATCATCACCAAACCGCTGACCGACGAATTCCTCCACGGCGTTACCCGCGATTCCGTGCTGACCGTCGCCAAAAACTTGGGCTACACCGTCAGCGAACGCAACTTCACCGTGGACGAACTCAAAGCTGCAGTCGAAGAGGGCGCAGAAGCGATTCTGACCGGTACAGCCGCCGTCATCTCGCCCGTTACTTCTTTCGTTATCGGCGGCAAAGAAATCGAAGTGAAGAGCCAGGAACGCGGCTATGCCCTGCGCAAAGCCTTAACCGACATCCAATACGGCTTGGCGGAGGACAAATACGGCTGGTTGGTCGAAGTGTGCCGCTAAAACGCCCGTCCATAATGGCAGGCCGTCTGAAAACCGTCCGTTGCGTTATAATCCGGCCTTTTTCAGACGGCCTTTCCGCGTCAAAATCCCCATGAAACTCAATCCACAGCAAATCGAAGCCGTCCGCTACCTCGGCGGGCCTCTGCTCGTGCTCGCCGGCGCCGGCAGCGGAAAAACCGGCGTGATTACGCAAAAAATCAAGCATTTGATTGTCAACGTCGGCTATTTGCCGCATACCGTCGCTGCGATTACCTTCACCAATAAAGCCGCCACGGAAATGCAGGAACGTGTCGCCAAAATGATGTCCAAATCGCAAACGCGCGGGCTGACGATTTGTACGTTCCACTCTTTAGGCATGAAGATTCTGCGCGAAGAGGCGAACCATATCGGTTACAAAAAAAACTTCTCCATCCTCGATTCCACCGACAGCGCGAAAATCATCGGCGAACTTTTGGGCGGCACGGGCAAAGAAGCCTTATTCAAAGCGCAGCATCAAATTTCCCTGTGGAAAAACGATTTGAAAACGCCCGAAGACGTGCTTCAGACGGCCTCCAACGCTTGGGAAGAACAAATCGCGCGCGTGTATGCAAGCTATCAGGAAACCCTGCAAAGCTATCAGGCGGTGGACTTCGACGACTTAATCCGCCTGCCCGCCGTGCTGTTGCAGCAGAACAGCGAAGTACGAAACAAATGGCAGCGGCGGCTGCGTTATCTGTTGGTTGACGAATGCCAGGACACCAACACCTGCCAATTTACGCTGATGAAGCTCTTGACCGGCGCGGAAGGCATGTTTACCGCCGTCGGCGACGACGACCAGTCCATCTACGCATGGCGCGGTGCGAACATGGAAAACCTGCGCAAAATGCAGGAAGACTATCCGCAAATGAAAGTCATCAAACTGGAGCAAAACTACCGCTCCACCGCGCGCATTCTCAAAATCGCCAACAAAGTGATTGAAAACAACCCCAAGCTGTTCACCAAAAAACTTTGGTCGCAGTTCGGCGAAGGCGAAATCGTCAAAGTCGTTGCCTGCCAAAACGAGCAACACGAAGCCGACTGGGTCGTCAGCCAAATCGTCAAACAGAAGCTGGTCGGCGGCGATAAAACCCAATACGCCGATTTCGCCGTGTTATACCGCGGCAACCATCAGGCGCGGATTTTTGAAGAAGCCTTGCGCAGTGCGCGCGTTCCCTACCAACTCTCCGGCGGGCAAAGCTTTTTCGACAAAGCCGAAATCAAAGACGTTTTGTCCTATTTGCGCCTGCTTGCCAACCCCAACGACGATCCCGCCTTCCTGCGCGCCGTAACCACGCCCAAACGCGGTATCGGCGACGTTACACTGGGCAAGCTCAACACCTACGCGCACGAACACGAATGCAGCCTGTATGAAGCCGCGCAAACCGAAGAAGCCCTTGCCTTACTGAACAATACCAACCGCCAACACCTACAAGCCTTTATGGATATGTTCGGCAGCTACCGCGCCAAAGCCGAAACCAGCGAAGCGGGCGAACTCATCAACAGCCTGCTCAAAGAAATCGACTACGAAAACCACCTGCTTGCCAGTGAAGAGGGTAAAGCTGGAGAAATCAAATGGCGCAACGTCAGCGACCTGACCGGTTGGCTAGAGCGCAAAGGCGAACAAGACGGCAAAAACATCATCGAACTTGCCCAAACCGTCGCCTTAATGACGCTTTTGGAAGGCAAAAGCGAAGAAGAAGTCGATGCCGTCAAACTCTCAACCCTGCACGCCTCCAAAGGCTTGGAATACCCCTACGTCTTCCTCGTCGGCTGCGAAGAGGGCATCCTGCCGCACAACGACAGCATCGAAGAAGACAACGTCGAAGAAGAACGCCGCCTGATGTACGTCGGCATTACCCGCGCCAAACGCCAGCTCACGCTGACCCACTGCGTCAAACGCAAAAAACAAGGCACATGGCAGTTCCCCGAACCCAGCCGATTCATAGACGAAATGCCGCAGGAAGACATCAAGATTTTAGGGCGCAAAGGCGGCGAGCCGATTGTGAGCAAGGAAGAGGGCAGAAGTCATCTGGCAGGAATGCTGGATATGTTGGCGGCGAAAGGCAGGAAAACATAAGCAGCGCGGCCGCTGAGGCGGTTTGCTGCTCGAAAATCCCCGGCTTTGCAGGAATATCATCCGCATATCTTCCGCTTACAGTAAGAGGCCGTCTGAAAATGTTTTTCAGACGGCCTTTCCTTTTAAAACCGATACTTCAAGCTCAACAGCCATTCGTTTTGGCGGTAGCGGTAATACACCGCGTTGCTGCGCGCGATTGTGCGGCGGAAGCGCAGTTCGGGGTATACGCCTTTGATATTCCATTGCGGAAAACCCGCCGCAGCCATCATGATGTATTGCTTGTCGCGCCGCCGCCTGTTGTCGCTGACGAAACTTGCCGCGTCATACAGGCTGCGGCGGTAGAGCAGGATGGCGTTTAAATAAGTACCGCCCGGAAACAGCCTATACGTGCCCAGCCGCGCCGTATATTCTTTGCTGGAAGAGGATTTTTCGGGATAGGCTTTGCGGGCGGCATCGAAGTTGGCAAGCAGGCCGCTTTTCGGCGTGATGGAAAATTCCGCCCCCGCGCCCAGTTCGTATTGCTTGAAATCGGCAAAATAAGTTTTGCTTTGTCCGCCGTATCCGGTTTTTTTCGCTCCGGCACGGGCATTGATACGCCAGCGCGGGGAGAGTGCGCGCGACCAGTCGGCATCCGCGCCCCATGCGCGGTAGTGGGTGTGGCGGTTGCGGAAGTCGTATTCGAAATAGGGCAGCAGGGAAAAGGAGGAGCGTGCGTCGGCATAGGCGTATCCCGCGTACAGCGAACCGTTGTGATAGCCGTAATCCGGCATGGCCGCCGAATCTTTGTCTTTTTCCGTGTAGCGGTTGCCATACAGCACACCGCGCACCTGTAGGCCGTGATGCCCTTTGAGCGGGACGGTTTTTTCGGCGGTCGCGCTATAGGATGAGAAGGTCGAATCCGTTGGCGCGGGCAGGGTGCGTTCCATCAGGCACATGCCCGCGATTTCCCACACGCATTGGTTGATGCCGTTGCCTTGGTTTACATTGCTGTTGTAGCCGTAGCCGAGGCTGATTTGGCCGTGCCAGCGGCGGCGTTTGCCCAGTTCGGACAGGTAGTTTTCCACGATGGGGCGGGTTTCTGCGGGAATATCCGTTTTCAGAACTTTCCCAAAGGCGGCGGCGGACTCTTTGTTTTGGTTGTCTTCGGCATAAAACCGCCCCGCTTCGAGCAGCAGGCGGGGGTTGTCGGGTTCGGCTTCCAAGGCCGTCTGAAAACTGTTCCCCGCCGCGCGGAAATCCCCTTCGTCCCGTTTTTGCAGCGCATCGGCCAAATGAATCAGCGCGGGCTTGTGCCGGGGCAGTTTGGCGTAGCGGGCGGCGAACTGCCGCACCTTGTGCCACTGCCGCGCATTGAGGGCGTGGTAAATCGCGCTTTCCAGTTCTTCCGCCGTGTCGCCGACTTGGTAGACTGCACCGTCTATCATGATGTAGCCGTCGTTTTCCTCTACTTCCCCGCGTGCCTGTTCCGTGTCCAGCCAACCGCTTTCGCGGTATTGCTGCGTTTGGCGGTTGCCCTCGTCCAGCAGGCGGCGGCGTTCGTCGGCGGCATCGTCGGACGGGGCGGCAAGGCAGACCGTACAGAGTGGCAGGAAAAGCAGGCAGAGGCGGGGGGTCATGTGATGGGGTCCTTTGGGCAGGGAGACCGTCTGAAAGAAGTCGGATTCGATAAAACCAAAGCGGGATGCAGACTACGGTCAAGCTGCATCCCGTTGTATTCTCAACAATTTGGGCTTATTGTTTGCGGCCGCCGAAGGCTACATCTTTATCGACACCCGCGCGATCCACGATACCGGCCAAGGCTTCCGCACCATTGCCGTAGAAGCGGCCGGTGATTTTATCTGCGGCATATCTTCCGTTATTAAACGTGCCATCGCTCTGGATCTTGGTATCGGCGAAATTCACGCTGTCGCCGGGGCGGGAGATGCTGCCGGACAGTTCGTTTTTACCTGCTCCATAGTTGGCGGTGAGCACGCCGGTGTAGAAGTCGTTGCGGCCGGGGGTGTGCTGGTTCACGCCCAATACGTTGTAGCGGGCATTAACCAATCTCGGCATGTTTTGAGTGGGGTTTTCGCCCACATACCAAACGGTGCGCTGGCTGCTGCCCATGTTCAAATCGGTGCTGTTGTCGGGCGCGGTGCCGTTTTTGCGCGGCGCCCATTCGCCGAAGAACACATTGCCTTCGCGCGGCATACCCGGCACTTTGGCAATCACCAGGCCGCCGAATTTGGGGATTTTGGCGGCAATGCCGGAGCTGCTCAGCTCGGCCATCTGGCGCACGCTGTACACTTCGGTGTTGTTGTGGCGTTTTTCATACCATACCTGGCCGAGCGGCTCGCGGACAAACAGCGACAGCGGCAGGAATACGTCGGCAGCGCGCAGGTGCTGCGGATTCCGCGTGCCGTCGGCATTGCCGTACCAGTTGTTGTGGCCGTTGATCGGGGTGCCGCCGAATTTGCGGTTGATTTTGGTTACCGGGCCGTTTTCCAAATTAACGTAGAACGAGAAAGCATTGCCGTCGTTGCTGAGGCTCAAGCCGGGATCGCCGCTGCCGAACGGCATTATATCCGATTCCCCGTCCCTCACGTGCGCCTGGTTGGACGAGCCGCCCGCAATACCGGCGGAGGCAATGCCGAAGGAAGCCAAAAGAACGGTGGCGAGCATGGTTTTGCATAATTTCATGGTTATTTCCTCTCTTTAAAAGTTGAATTACGGCTGGGGATGGCGGGAACAGCCGGAATCCGGCTGCCGCCGAACAGCTCCGATATTTCCGAAGCCGGGCGTATTGTAATACTGGCATAAGGGAAATATCAAGAACAATTCGCAATATCAAAATAACTATATTATATATTTAAATCATTGATAAATATTTTAAAACTTAGCCTTGATGCCGAGGGTTACGGTGCGGCCTGGTCCGGGGGTGGGCACGTTGCTCATCGGGTCGAGATAGTAGCGGTTGGTGAGGTTGCCCACGGAGAATTTAACGTCGAAATTGCGGTTTACCGCATAGTTGCCGTAGGCATCAATAATCAGCGACGGCCGCCAGTGGTAGCGTGCGCCGCTGCTTTGCACCACGAGTGAGAGCCCTTTGCGTATCAGTTCGTTGTATTGGCGGTTGTCGAGCCGGCTGTGGTAGATGCCGCGCAGGCCGAGCTCCAGCCGTTCGCCCAACAGGCGGGTGCCGAGGTCGAAATTGAGCGAATATTTGGGCTGAAACGCCTGAAAGCCGCGCGTGGAACCGTAACCGCCCTCGATGCAGCCGGGCAGCCCCATGTTGCCGAAGGGGTCGAAATCGACTGTGGTGTCGCGGTCGCAGATTTCCTGCTTGAGACGGTAGGAGCCGCCGAGAGAGGCAAAAACGGAGCCGGCGTCGAAACGGGTTTGCAGCTCGAGCCCGGCGGTGTTTTTGCGGTCGTATTGGGTGATGCGGAAGTAGTCGGTGGTTTCGATCAGGTTTTTGATGCTGTTGCGGTAGTAGGTGAGGCGGATATTGCCGGTGCGCAGTTTGCTCCAATAGGGGGAGAAATCGAAGCTGTAGCCGACTTCGAAGCTGCGGCTTTTTTCCGGCCTCAGCTCGAAGCGCGGGGCGGTGGGGGTGGAGATGTGGTTGATGTCGCTATAAATGGAGCCGACTTCGTAGATGCTGGGGAAGCGGGTGGCCTGGGCATAGCGGGCGAACAGGCGCTGGTTGTCGGTCAGGTCGTAGCTGACGGCGATAGTGGGCGCCCAGGCATGAGCCTTGATGGTTTCGGGCTGCGCCCAGCGCTGCTCTTCGGTGTAGTTCCGCCGGATTTTCCCCGGCTCCGGCCCGCCGATGTCCTCCGGGTGTTTATCCGAAGCCAAATCGGTAATGCGCGTGCCCCTCTCGGGGGTGCAGCCCCGATGCAGGTTGGTGCACGGGCCTAGCCCAAAGGTATTGCCTATTTTAAACAGATAGCGGTTGAAGCGGCCGTGCCGCCCCTGCGGGTCCTGCACCTGTTCGGAAAAATCGATTTTGCCGTAGGCGGCGTCGAAGGCGCGGCTGTCGAGCTTGCCGTTGCGGAATGGGACAAAAACCGGCACCACCCGGTATAGGACGGCGTTGATGCCGTAGTACCCCACATTCCCCTGCTCATCCGCATACTCTGCAACATTTGTGCGGCGGTAAGGAGTCCCGCTGTAAAACGGATAATCGAAACGCTCCAAATGTGCATTTTCCAAATCATAGTAAATCCGACGTTTATCGTCTTCATCCGGATCGCCGGCCAAAGCCGCAGCCGAATATGCCTGCCGCGCCGCTTGCACCCTGTCCCAGCTGGCGGCTTCTTCTTCGCCCGCCAACTGCCAATAGGGAGCGTAGAGGCCGTCGTAATAGCTGTTGGTGCCTTCCCCGCCGGCCTGATAGAGCGGGTCGCGGCGGGCGCGGCCTGCGGCCAGCGCGGTATCCCGCGCGCTGAAATTGTGGTAGCGGATGCCGGCGGAAATTTTCAGGCGGTCGGTGGCCTGCCAGTCGAACACCAGGTTGGTGCCCCATTCGCGCCGTTTGCCGCCGCGCGGGCCGGCCAGGTAGGTCATGCCGGTGAGCAGGCCGCGCAGGTTGAGCAGGTCTTCGGAATTGGTGATCCTGCTCTCTTCGCTCAGCCGTTCGCGCTGGTAGTCGGCGGAAAGGGTCATGTTCAGGCGCGGGTGCAGGCGGAAGCGGTTGCTGAGGTCGAAGCCGGTGCGGGTGATGCGGGTTTTCTGCTCGGCATTGCTCAACACGGCGAATTTGCGGCCGTCGTTGGGGTTGATGGCGAGGATTTCTTCGCGGGTTTTGGAAAGGAAGCCGGGAAGCGTGCCGAAGAAGGGGGCGGCAGGGCCGTTCAGATCGTCGCAGCTTAAGCCGGATGCGGCATCCAGCCGGTCCGGGCGGCCGCGGTGGGTGCACCAATACCATTTGTCGAATAGCTGGTCGCGGTTGGCGGCTACCAGGGCGGCGCCGCCGCTCTGGTAGCGGGTGGTGTCGGTTTTAATCTGCCAGAAGCTGCTTTCCAAATCGAGCCAGCGGCTGCCTTCCGGCTTCCAGCTCCAGCCGAGTTTGTAGGTGTCGGTGCGGACTTTGGAGTCGATGTTTTGGTTTTGGCGCATCAGCTGGCTGTAGCTGGGGTTGTTCTCGACAAACGTCATTTCGTAGGCGGTTTGGAAGGGGTTGATTTCGCCGAAACGGATGTCGCTGCGCATATATTGCCAGCCGAGCTTGTGGCTGCCGGGCAAGTGCCAGTTGTTTTTCAGCAGCAGGGTTTTGGTTTCGGTGTTGGTGTTGTAGACCTCGCGCCCTTCGGGGAACATTTTGGCCATGTTGGGCACCAGCGTGGCGGTGCTCAGGCATTCTTCATCGGTACCGCCGGTTTCGTAGCAGCGGCTGTAGGCGTAAATCGGGTTGTTGCGATAGCCGCCGGCACCGGCCTTGCCGGCATAATAGTTGCCTTTGCTGCGGTAGCTGTAGGCGGCCAAGCCGTCGGCAATATCGGTTTTGAAGGCGGCTGCACCCTGCCAATAGCGGTCGCCGCCGAAACGGTTGTTTTTGCGGCGCGGGTCTTCAAAGCTGCCTTGGTCGAATATCAGGGTTTGCGGGGTGTTGGTGCCTACGCCGCCAAGTACATTGTCGCCGTCGGCGGTGGCGCCGATGGGCAGGGTGCGGTAGTCGTCCCAGCCGAGCCAGCGGGTAAAGTCGTATTGGGGCTTGACGGCGTTGTTGGATTGCTCGGTGGCTACCTGAAAGCCCCATTTGCGCCCTTCGGGCACGATGTCGGCGGCTTCGATGGTGCGGATGATGACCGCGCCGCCCACGCCGGATTTCACGCCGCGTGTGAGGGCGGGGCTTTTCTCCACCGCGATGCTGCGGAACAGGGCGGGGTCTAGATAATTGCGGTCTACCACGCCGTAGTTGTTCATCCACACGTCGATGGTTTGCTCCGTGCCGTCCACGGTAACCGGGATGCGGCCCTTGCCCGCGATGCCGCGGATATTGGGCGTAATCGCGCCGCCGGCGGTGCGGGTGTTCATGTTGTACACGCCGTTTAAGCCTTTGAGCACGTCGCCGGCGGCGTTAATCCGGTAGCGTTCGAGGTATTCCTTGCCGACATAGGCGTTGGAGACGTTTTTGTAATACACGTCGTCCGCGCCTTTTTGGTCGGCACTGCGTTTGCCGGTAACGGTGAGTGCTTCGATGTTGCTGCTTTCGGTTACTTCGGCGGGCGGGTTGTCGGCGGCATAGGCGGGCAGGGCAATGAGGATGCCTGCGAGGCTGACGGCGAGGATTTTCGGCCGTGAGGGGAATTTGGATTTGTTTTCGGACATTTCTGCAACCTTTCTGTAATCCTTCGTAATAGGATGTGAAGGTTGCGATGTTAATACAAATGATAGCGCGCATCAATCATTAAAATAATGATGGAAAAAGGTGCCGAAAACTAAAAATATTGCGAAATTTTATTTTGTTTCAGATGTATCTTTGTTATTTTATATTTTGCTTAATGTTCAAACGGCATATAACCTAAGCACGATTGTTTCAAAAGATGTATCAATGGCGGAGCGCGGCCAACAACAGCTTAACCCAAACCGCGGTTTACGTTACAATACACGCCGATTTCCCCTTCTCATTTACTCAGGAATAACGAAGCATGACAAAAGAAACCGCCTTGGGTGCGGCACTGAAAACCGCAGTGCAAACCATGAGCAAAAAGAAGCAAACCGATATGATTGCCGACTATATCTACGGCAAATTTGATGTTTTCAAACGCTTTAAGCCTTTGGCATTGGGCATCGACCAGGATTTAATCGCGGCCATGCCGCAATACGATTCCGCCCTGATTATGCGCGTGCTGGCCAATCACTGCCGCCGTCCGCGCTATTTGAAGGCACTGGCCCGCGGTGGCAAACGTTTTGATTTGAACAACCGCTTTAAAGGCGAAGTAACGCCGGAAGAGCAGGCTGTTGCCGCGCAAAATCCGATGGTGAAAGAAATGTTGGAAAAACAGGCGGCACGCCGTGCCGAAGCGGAAGCGGCAAAGGAAGAGGGCGGTGAAACGCAGTCTGCCGAAGCCGTTGGGGCCGCCGTGCAGGAAGCGGCTCCCGAAACTTCAGCCGAATAAACGGCAGGCCGTCTGAAAGTCAAACCGGGTTTTCAGACGGCCTTTTTCTTATGTGAAACCTTGGAGTGCATTATGAACGATTTCGAACGGATTTACCGCGATTGGCACGAATACGCAAAAAACCGCGATACCGAAGCGTTAATCGGGCTGTATGCGGACGATGCCGTGCTGGAAAGCCCGCTTGTCCCTGTTATCTTAAATATTGAGAGCGGGATTCTGAATGGGAAAGCCGAAATCCTGCGTTTTTTGCAGGAAGGCACGCGGCGGCGGCCGAATGAATTGGTACGCTGGTATCGCGACGGCAGCCGTTTTATTTCAGGGGATACACTGATTTGGGAATATCCGCGCCAAACGCCCGACGGCAATCAGGTCGATATTCTCGAAGTGATGCGGATCGGGCAGGGAAAAATCCGGCATCATCGGATTTATTGGGGCTGGTTCGGAACGCAAATGCTGATACGTTCGGCATCCGGCAAAGCATAAGCAATAAATCGGCCGTCCGTAAAGGCCGTCTGAAACGCCCGTTTCGGGCAAATCGGGTATAATCACCCCGTTCTCCAACAACCGACGGCTTTTCATTATGGCTACAGAACCATCCCGCAGCGGCATGGAAATCCGCCGCAGCCTGCGGCAGAACAGCATCTATGTGCTGCCCAATTCCTTTACCATCGCCGCCCTGTTTTCCGCCTTTTACGCCATCACCCAGGCCATGCACGGTTACTACGAAACCGCCGCCATCGCCGTTTTCATTTCGATGCTGCTTGACGGCATGGACGGCCGTGTTGCACGCTGGACGAACAGCCAAAGCGCGTTCGGCGAACAGCTCGACAGTTTGGCGGACATGGTCAGCTTCGGCGTCGCCCCCGCACTGATTGCCTACAAATGGCAGCTTTTCCACTTCGGCAAAATCGGCTATACCGTCGCCTTTATCTATTGCGCCTGCGCCGCCCTGCGCCTGGCCCTGTTCAATACTTTGATCGGAACCGGCAAAGCTGACAAACGTTGGTTTGTCGGCGTACCCAGCCCGACGGCGGCCGCCTTGATTGTCGGCTTGATTTGGGTAAACCACAGCGTGGAAAATTTTGCCGGTGAGAAATGGTGGGCATTGTTCATCACCCTGTTTGCCGGGCTTTCCATGGTGGTTCAGATTCCGTTTTGGAGCTTCAAGGAAATCAACGTCCATCGGAAAGTGCCGTTTTTCGTGATGATTTTAGTCATGCTCGGCCTGTTGATATTGGCCTTGAAACCCGCGCTTATCCTGTTCTTATTCTTCCTCGGCTACAGCCTGTCCGGCTATGTGATGTACGGCTGGCGGTTTTGGAAAAAACGGCAGCGCAAACAGGCTGCACCTCCTACCGCATCCCGATAAACCGTTTCGGCCGTCTTTTCAGACGGCCTCCCTTCATCCGATTACAACTTACAACGAAAAACGATAATTTGACATGAACACATCCGACACCCCCATCGTTACCGACATCGACCGTCCCGTCCTCGTCCCACCCGGCGGCCATAAAAAAGTCCTGCTGCATTCCTGCTGCGCCCCGTGCAGCGGAGAAGTGATGGAAGCCATGCTCGCCAGCGGCATCGACTACACTATCTACTTCTACAATCCTAACATCCACCCGCTCAAAGAATACATGTTGCGCAAAGAAGAAAACATGCGCTTTGCCGACAAATTCGGCATCCCCTTCATCGACAAAGACGACGACTACGAAAACGACCGCAAAGAATGGTTCGCCAAAGCCAAAGGCATGGAATTCGAACCCGAACGCGGCATCCGCTGCACCATGTGTTTCGACATGCGTTTCGAAAAAGCCGCCCAATACGCCCACGAAAACGGCTTCCCCGTCTTCACCAGCTCTCTGGGCATTTCCCGCTGGAAAGACATGAAGCAAATCAACGGCTGCGGCCACCGCGCCGCCGAGCCTTATGACGATTTGGTTTACTGGGATTTCAACTGGCGCAAAGGCGGCGGCAGCGCGCGCATGATTGAAATCAGCAAACGCGAACACTTCTACCAACAAGAATACTGCGGCTGCGCCTACTCCCTGCGCGACTCCAACGCCCACCGCAAATCGCAAGGCCGCATCCCCATCAAACTCGGCGTGCTGTATTACGGCGACGAATCGACGCAATACGAAAACGGACAACCCGCAAAAATCAAAACGGACGAATAAGCCGGATAAATAAAAGGCCGTCTGAAAGCGCACACAGCGTTTAGCGTTTTCAGGCGGCCTTTTATTTGCGCCTGTATCTGCCCCGATGACGGCACAGGTATAGTGGATTAAATTTAAATCAGGACAA